>JAMWCG010000107.1 GCA_023818555.1 Candidatus Omnitrophota bacterium | reverse complement strand
TTATCTGTGCAATCCAATCAAGCCCGTGGCGAAGGAGGGAATCAAGCTTCTCTGTAGTAACTACAATAAAATCGTAATTGGCTAACCAAGGTTCAGGAGAATCCATATCTCCCACAGATAAAGCAACTTTGAAATTGGAAAAGAAATTTTTGTAATAGAGATATTTTTCATTGGCTAAGGCAACCAAAGGAACAATATAAATAACCTTACCTCTTTTTTCTATAAGGGTCTTTATGGCCAGAAGTGTGGCATTAAGAGTCTTTCCCGAAGCAGTAGGGAAGGTAAGTAAAAAATTTTTCTCCTTATCAAGCAAACCTTCTCTGATTGCTTCTTCTTGGGGAGGATAAAGATGGAATATATTTTCTTCTCTGAGTTTTTCTATAAAAATTCCCGGAATAAAAAATTTCTTCAAAGAGTCAATTTGCATACTAAAAGTATTATACAACAAATTTGACTTTCTGGCTATGTTTTATTAAGGCTGGGGGAGTTATTTCCTATAGATTCTGTATCTCTGCTCGGATAGATTCATCTTTGATAATCAAGTGAGCATAAACTTTAATAAGTTTAATGAGTTCCTCTCCTTTTTCTTTAAAGGGAGGGGGTTCAGTTTTTAAATCTTCAAGAATTCCTTTTATTTTTCTAAATATCTCCCTTCTCTCACTTATTTTCTCCGGAATAACTATAGCCACTACCAAACTGATGGCCAAAGATTGCCGTCTCCCTACCTCATTTAGGTTCTGGAGTGCTCTTTTAAAGACATGCCAAAGTCCTTTATCTTGATTTTCTAAAATCTTATATATCTGTTCTTTCAAGTCTCCGTTTATTTTATGGGTAATTTCATAGGCGCTAGTCCATTCTTCATCTCTAATCTTTATCGGACAGTTAGGCTCATGAGGATTGGCGGGTCTAAATCGCTGGTCAGCAGGTAAGCTTACTCCTTCAGGAATTAAGGTGATTTCCAAACTGCGTACTCGGCGGAAGGAGAAAGCAAATGAACGAAACGAGCCGTCCGGGGCAAAAAGTATACCCGCACTGATAAAGAAAATTCCCCACCGTAACCAGTTTTTTGGAACTTTAGGGTCTCCTACCATAGAGATAATCGCTTAATCTGAGTTTTAGATTACTTAAGACAGTCTTATTTTCTCTGCTCCGCCAGATCAACAAAGTAAGAGGGTCTCGTGTAGAGTTTAAATCATTCGCACCAAAATCTTGTAGAATTGATTTTTTTATTTCTTCATAAGTTTCATAATCAGTAGAACTTATCTTTACCAAATCATGCAATTCAAATAATTCAATTACTTCTTTATCTAATTTATCCTTTAGGGGTTCGTAACTCCCTAAACTATAAGCTTTAAGTAAGGTCTCTAAAGAAACTTTTTCAGCTAATTCGCTTGTCATGAGGTATTCTTGGTAATAGGGCAATCGGTCTTTATAAAAATAATATAGAAGAGGACTTGTATTTATTATTAAAATCCAGGTGGTTCCTTCATTTAAGGCTTTGTTAAAAAAACCGCGAGAAATTCTATGTAACCATTCTTCAAAAATTGTAACTTCGGGAGGAAGGTCATCTGATCGACGGAGTCTAATTACTGGCCGTTGTCCTAATCCTAAGACAGAGGCGTTAATTACCACTCTATCAATAAAAGAAAAATAAGTACCATTTAAGTCCACTAATCTCATTGCATCACTTATTAATGTTTTATTTTTCAATTCCTCTAATAAAGGTAATTTTACTTTATCTAATAAATTACGATGTTCTGTGTAACATTTAAGTAGCATATCATAGGCTTTTTGTAAAACTGCATCCTTATCTTCAGGAAAGGGTTTTGTTAATCGCCTCATAAAATCGTATTCTGTTTCTATGGCCTTTTTAAAATCATCTCTAATAAAGGCATCTCCTTTATTAGGGATATTTAAAGAAAGAAGTTTAGCCAAGGTTTTAAAGAAAGGTATTCTACTGGGTACATCATCTAAAGGAATTTTACCTTCTTTATCTACCTCTTTCACCACTTCCTTAAATATCTCTTCCACCCGACGCTCATAAGAATCTATTTTTCTTATGCGCCGAGAATTATATTCAGAGAGAAAGAAAAGCCTCCCTTCATTTTTCAAGAGAATTAAAGGATAAAAAAGATTTGTTAATATAAAGAGATAAAAAAATATCTTTTGCAAAATCCCCTCCCTTATCCCTTCTCTTTCAATTTATTTATGGCCTCTAAAATCTTAATTAAGCCTAAAGGACCTTTTGATTCTAAACTATAAACACCTTCAGGAATATTTTCCATCCCCCCCCACATTAAAAGTAAGCATCCCTGAGGTATGCATCACAAAATCTTCCGGACTATCTCCTATAATGATCACATTTTCTTTGCCTATTTTCAGGCGCTCTAAGATATCTCTTAAAGCACGCAATTTATTACTTGAACTGAAGTGTATTGCTCCCTGTTTTCTACTGGGGGTGATGAAGAGTTCGCCCCGGTTAATATAGAGAGAAAGTTTCTCCCGGAAGAAATTCAGGTACTCTTCATATAACTCCGAAGAGCGCAAAGTATCTGAACGCAGATGAAGAGTGATACGAAAACCATCCTTAGGAAGAACATCTTTTATCTCTTCTCCCCCAAACCTCTGGCTGAATAAAGCAATGGTTTCTTTAATCTTATCTTCCAGTCCTTCCACAAATGGTTCATAATAGAAGGGGGATTCTTTCTTCACTCTCCCCTGCGCATCTATCCCATATCCTGCTCCCCCAGCCCAGGGATAGAGAAATAAATTTTCCCAGTGAGTAAAATCCACAGGCATGTGGGAAAGAAAATGTTCTTCCAGTAGACTTAAACGGGCATCTGTAACCACAAAAGCAGGTAGCCTTGCTAAAGTAGAATTTAACTCCCTGTAGACTTCAAGAGAAGGATAATCTTCCTCCAAATCCTTGACCATTGCCCCATGATAATCTAAAATAACCGCCTTAACCTGAGCAATCTTGGGCTTTAAAATATTTATTATCTCCTCATCTTTAATCAAATTGTTTTTAATTCTCCGAGAAAAATAATTCTCCAGATGGATAACTCCCGTTCTCTCTGTCCCGGAGAATTCAAAAGTAAGTATTAATGCAAGTGAGAAAGCTAATTTTCTTATCATTTTCTTTACCTTTTCATCCGTAAAACAAAATCCTGCCAATCGTGCTTGTCAATGGCTTTGAGTGTAGAAATATTACGCAGGAAAAAATCAAATATTCCCTTATCCAATTCCATCAACTTAATCCCCAAAAGTTCTCTGGGAAGTCCTGATTCTCTAAGCAGAGTTTCATATCGTTCATGTCCCTGAAGTTTATAATAATCCGTAAAGTAAGAAAGAGAGATTAATACACACCAGCGCAAGAAATCCGGGAGAGCAATTAATTCTTCCCTATAAAGACGATTGACACCCTCATATTCACCAATCACAGTCTCTACCAGCGCCATATCTAATTCTCTCGGGTCTAAGCGTGCACTCAGTATCCAGTGAGCAATGTCCCAGAGTCGGGCGTTGAGTTGCAGTTGTTCAAAATCTACAATTCCTTTTATTTTATCTCCTTCAAAAATAAGATTATAACGTGAGAAATCTCCATGAATAACCAATGCCTTATCTTTATCCATTAAAAAATCATAAATTTCTGGAAAAATGTTTTCTTTAATTTTATTTAAGCTCCCTATAATGATGGGATAATCAGAAATGAATCGTTGAGCAGAAGGGGTAGCTTTTATTTGAGGATAATCATCAACTAATTCTCTAAGACGGGAAAAAAGTTTTTCCTTCTCTTCTATATCCATATAAAAACCCTCTTTTCTCTGCTTCCCTAAGGGTTTAAAACTAAGCGCCTCCCAGTGCCAGCGGGCAAGTTCCTTTGTGGCGTTTTTGAGACGGTTTTCATTAAGCAGGCTTCTGGGGTCAGAGGAATTAAGGACAGTGCCGTTAAGATAGGCATAGACTAAATAATATTCACTTCCTATATTAACATAAAAATTATCCGGAAAAGGCTTATTTTCTTTACTCGCATATAACCTCGGTAAAGGTAAACCCTTTTGAAGAAAATGCAGGAGGGAAGAAGTATGAAATCTTAATTGTTCAATATTCATTGAAGAGCGATAGAGCACAAATTTGCCAGAGGAAGTGGTTACTTCATATGGACGCTCGTGTCTGCCTCTTCCTT
>JAMWCG010000106.1 GCA_023818555.1 Candidatus Omnitrophota bacterium | reverse complement strand
AACTTGCAGGAGTGGCGAATCTGTCTTTTTACTGGCTTTGTATTTGGGCATATTCAGGAGATAATTTTATGCGGATAAACTTGGCTAAATCTGCAGGATTTTGTTTTGGAGTAAAAAGGGCAATTGATATTGCTCAAAGATTGGCTCTGCTCAATAAAAAAGTTTTTATGTTGGGTGATATTGTGCATAATGAGGAGGTATCTCAAAAACTTAATAGATTAGGAATAAGAAAAATAAAAAGGTTGGGTTATGGTAGGGGAAAGATTTTACTTATTCGTGCACATGGAGCAGGAAGAGATATTTTTGCTAAAGCCCAAAAACGGGGTTACAAAATTGTAGATGCCACCTGTCCGATGGTAAAAGAAATACACAGGATTGCTAAAAAAGAGGACAACAAAAAAAGAAGAGTGATCATAATTGGAGACAGTAATCACGACGAGGTTTTGGGTATCGCTGGGCAGTTAAAAACGAAAGCCCTAATAATTGACCCGAAAAGAAAAATAGACGTAAGAAAAGTTAAGCAGATAAAGAAAGCTTCCGTAGTTGTGCAGTCTACACAAGATATGGAGAAGGTTGAAAGAATAAGAGTGATTTTAGAAAAATGGGTTAAAGATTTAAAATTCTTCAATACTATCTGCAAACCTACGCGTATAAAACAAAAAGAGATGAAAAATTTACCACGAGAAAGTGATTTAGTTCTTATTATTGGCTCAAAAACCAGTGCCAATACAAAAAGATTATACGAGATTGCTAAAAAAATAAATAAAAATAGTTACTGGATAAGTAACGAAAAGGAAATTAAACCCGAATGGTTTAAAGGGATAAATTCGGTAGGAATTACTGCAGGGGCCTCCACTCCTGAAGAGACGATTAAAGAAGTTTTAGAATACCTCCAGGAAGTTCGTTAGTTTTTTCTTTACTTTTGAGTTAGATAGTGTTATTATTAAAGCAATAAAACTCATCTCGCTCATTCAGTTTAAGAGGTTAATAACCTCTACTTAAAGTAGAGGTTTTGTTTTATAAATATGGAAAGAGAAGGCATATATACGCTGATTAAAAAGGAGGGGTTTTATGTCCAATTTTGATTTTTTATTAGTTGCTCCATTGGGTTCAATTTTGGCTCTTTTATTTGCAGGATTTTTAGCAATGGCAGTTTTAAAAAGAGACCGCGGAAACGAGAAAATGCGTGAGATTGCGGATGCAGTGAAGGAAGGAGCAAGGGCTTATCTAAAAAGACAATATTCTGTGGTTTCCCTATTTTTTATAATTGTTTTCTCTATTTTACTTTGGTTAAGCCTTAAAGGTTATTTGGTTATTTTTGTTCCTTTTGCTTTTTTAACCGGAGGATTCTTTTCCGGACTAGCCGGCTATATTGGAATGAGTATGGCAACCAGTTCCAGTGATAGAACCGCCAATGCAGCATGTAAAAGTCTAAATAGTGCTTTGAGAGTAGCTTTTTCTGCAGGTGCAATCATGGGATTTGTTGTGGTTGGCTTAGGACTTTTAGATTTAAGCATCTGGTATTATTTATTAAATTGGTACTATTCTACACATCCCTTGCCTCAAGGTATGGATAAAGTTGCCGCAATTACTTCTACCATGCTTTGTTTTGGGATGGGAGCAAGTTCGCAAGCGCTCTTTGCCCGTGGGGGAGGAGGAATTTTTACCAAAGCGGCTGATGTCGGAGCAGACCTGGTAGGAAAGATTGAATTGGGAATTCCTGAAGATGATCCCAGGAATCCTGCCGTAATTGCTGATAATGTAGGAGATAATGTGGGAGATGTATCAGGAATGGGGGCAGACCTCTATGAGTCTTATGTAGGTTCTATTGTTGCCACTATGGCTTTAGCGGTTTCTGCTGGGTTAGGGATAAAAGGAGTAACCATCCCCATGGTTATGGCAAGTGTAGGAGTAATTTCCTCAATCCTGGGAACATTTTTTGTAAGAGCAGAAGAAAAAGCAGAACAGGGAGTTTTGCTTAAGGCTTTACGTAAAGGAATATTTTTTAGTGCCCTAATTATTGCTCTATTTTCATATTTTGTAATAAAAATAGTTTTGGGGAAAGAATTTATGGGGGCTTACTGGGCAATTCTCTCCGGCCTTTTAGCAGGAATTTTCTTAGGGCTCTCAACAGAATTTTTTACTTCTGATAAATATCCTCCTACGCGTTTTGTTTCAAAAAGTTCCTTAACAGGTCCAGCCACAGTGATTATCGGAGGATTATCTGTAGGAATGCTTTCTACAACTCTTCCCGTAATTATAGTAGCGGTAGCAATCTTAGTGAGTTTCTACTTTGCTGGAGGGTTGCATAATTTCAATTTAGGGCTGTATGGAATAGGGATTTCTGCCGTGGGAATGCTTTCTACACTGGGAATAACTTTAGCCAGTGACGCCTATGGACCGATTGCGGATAATGCGGGTGGGAATGCTCAAATGTCTGGTTTGGGAGAGGGAGTAAGGAAGCGCACCGATGCTTTGGATGCTTTAGGGAATACTACCGCTGCCACCGGGAAAGGGTTTGCCATAGGTTCAGCAGCTTTGACTGCCTTGGCTTTGATTGCTGCTTATAAAGAAAAAATTGAATTGTTAGGGAAAACGCTGGATATGAATTTTATGAATCCAAAGCTGATTAGTGGATTGTTCATTGGAGGTATGCTCCCTTTTCTCTTCTCTTCACTTACTATGGGGGCGGTAGGGAGAGCAGCAAGTAAAGTGGTGGAGGAAGTAAGAAGACAGTTCAGAGAAATTAAAGGACTTTTGGAAGGGAAGACAAAGGCAGACTATGCTCGCTGTGTCTGGATTGTGACTAAAGGGGCACAAAAAGAAATGGTTCTTCCTTCACTTTTAGCCATAGTCTCTCCCATTCTTTTAGGGATATTTATGGGATTAGAGGCTGAAGTGGGACTCCTTGCGGGTGCTTTGGTCTCAGGGTTTATTCTGGCAATAATGATGGCAAATACCGGGGGCGCCTGGGATAATGCAAAGAAATATATTGAGGCAGGTAATTTAGGAGGAAAGGGTTCATCGGCTCATAAGGCAAGTGTGGTAGGTGACACTGTGGGAGACCCTTTCAAGGATACTGCTGGACCTTCTTTAAATATTCTTATAAAATTAATGTCTATGGTTTCTATTGTCTTTGCTTCTTTTATTATTTCCCACACACTATTTAAGTAATTTTTATTTTTATATAAAATATCCAAGTTTTTTCAAAATGAGAGGATTTTCTTGCCAATTCTTTTCTACTTTAACAAGCAATTCCAAGTATATTTTCTTTTCTAAAAGTGCCTCTATTTCTTCCCTTGCCATCTCTCCAATTTTTCTAATCATCTGACCATTTTTTCCAATTACAATTGGCTTTTGTGAATCTCTCTCCACTAAAATTACTGCCTTTATATAGACAAAGTCTTCTTTACGCGGAGCAAATTCCTCAACCATAACTGCGGTTGAATAGGGGAGTTCTTCTCTTAATAAATTAAGAATCTTTTCACGAATGATTTCTGAGATATTTAATTTTAAAGGAAAGTCTGAGATAATATCTTCTGGATAAAATGGTTCTCCTTCGGGGAGAAGTGAGAAAATTACATCCAAAAGCTGTGAGACATTCTTTTCCTCTAAGGCAGATATGGGAATATAATATTTTAAAGAGTCCTTTTCTTTAACTACATTTTCTTGCCAAAATTTTATATAATCATTGACAAAACCGGTTCCTTTATCCTGTTTATTGAGAACCATAATTACTGGCTTATCTATGTCTTTTAAGTTGTCTATGATGTTTTTCTCTTCCTCGCCGGGAGGACGGGTTAAATCTACCATATAGAGAATAAGATCGCAATCCGTTTTCGCTTTTAAGGCAGAAATATTTAGATATTTACCCAACTCACTTTTGGGAAGATGTAATCCCGGAGTATCTACAAAAATAATTTGACCTCTTTCTTCATTTAGAATTCCTCGAATTTGGAAGCGTGTAGTCTGAGGTTTAGAAGAAATTATGCTAATCTTCTCTTTCAATATTGTATTAAGGAGAGTAGATTTACCTACATTTGGTCTTCCCAGTATAGCCACAAAACCACATTTTTTACGCATGTTTTAAATATAACATTTTTAGAAAAAGCTTGCAACTTTTGGAGCTTTCCCGAATTTTGTGCAACAAAATTAAATAACTGATTATAAATTAAAGTGTTGCTAAAAATTTTCAT
>JAMWCG010000105.1 GCA_023818555.1 Candidatus Omnitrophota bacterium | reverse complement strand
CCGTCTTTATCCGATGAGTCTTCTCCGCTAAAGGAAGGATGATGAGAATTTCAAAATCGCTGATCACCTCTCCGGTAGCAAGATTAAAACCACTCAAGGATTCTATTCTCTGGTCATCCCAGACAATCTTTACCGGAGATTCAAAAGTAACAGGAAAAATTTCCATCACCTCTCCGCGTGAACAGAAATCCCCCTCCTCATCTATCTCTTCCCGCCGGTGGTAACCCAAGTTATTTACCCTGCGTATAAATTCTTCCTGGGAAAATTCCTGCCCTTTAAAGATTTTAAGTAAATCAAACATATCTACATCTTCTCCGGGAGAGAAATCCCTAACAATTTCAATCCATTTCTCAATACTATTCCTATCGCCAGAGCTACAGCTATGCGGGCATAACTCTTTTCTAAGTCTGTATCAATAACTCGATAATGCGAATAGTAATGATGAAAATATTTGGCTAAAGTTTGGAGATAGACAATAAGGATGTTGGGTTCAAGATTATGCGCGGTTTCCTGAATAATATGCGGGAATTGTTGGAGAAGACGAATAAGTTTAAATTCTTCTTCGCCAAGTTGTGAGATTAAAAGTCTTAAATCCGAAATTTTATCTATTAGTTGTTCTCCATCTATACCTTTATCCCTGGCATAGTTCTTTAAACTATTAATGCGCGCATAAGCATATTGAAGATAATAGACAGGATTATCCGCAGATTCTTTCTTTGCCAGGGTAATGTCAAAATCAAGATGACTGTCCCGTCGACGGCTTAAAAAGAAAAACCTTGCCACATCTTTACCGATTTCCTTAACCACCTCTTCCAAGGTAATAAAAGTCCCTGCACGCGTAGACATGGGAACCAATTTACCATCCCGATAGAGCGTAGCCAACTGGACAATGAGAATCTTTAATTTCTTTACATCATAACCTAAAGCCTCCACCGCAGCCAATAAGCGGGGAATGTAACCGTGATGGTCAGGACCCCAGAGATTAATCAAGAGGTCAAACCCACGCTCATATTTATCTTTATGGTAGGCGATATCCGAAGCGATATAAGTAAACTCTCCATCCGCTTTAACCACTACTCTATCTTTATCATCCCCAAAGAGGGTAGACTTAAGCCAGAGTGCTCCTTCTTTCTCATAAATGAATCCTTTACCCTTTAAAAATTCAGTAACTTCGTTTACCTTACCGGAATCTATGAGAAAAGATTGGGCTATCCAATGGTCAAAACTTACCCCAAAGCTTGCCAAATCTTCCTTTATCATTTTCAAAATCTCCTGACAACCAAATTGGCTAAAGAATAAATGGGTTTCCCTGTTCCAGTCACTAAATTTTTCCTTTATTAAAGGGAGTTTTCGGGCAATCTCAAGTAGATATTCTCCCCGATAACCATTCTCCGGAAGTTCTCTGTTTTCTCCAAAGTTTTGTCTATACCTGATCCAAAGCGATTTTGCTAAATTTTCCATCTGTACTCCCTCATCATTTATGTAATACTCTCTTTCTACTCTATACCCTAAGAAGTTAAGAATATTCGCCAGAGCATCGCCAATCGCCGCCTGTCTTCCATGAGCAATACCTAAAGGACCCGTAGGATTGGCACTGACAAATTCCAGCAAAACGGAGCTCCCTTTACCAATATCTGAACTGCCAAATCTTTCTTTTTCCTTAAGACAATCCCAAAGTCTCCTGCCGAGGTACTCTTCAGAAAGAAAAAAGTTAACAAAACCGGGCAATTTAAAATCAATCTGCTTAATCCATTTTTTTAAATTGCGATTATTGTCTATTTCCATTTTTAACTTAGGCAAAAATATTTTTTCTATTTCTTCAACCGGCTTTTTCAAATGGGGAGTTAATTTAAAGAGGATGTTGGAATAAAGGTCTCCATAACTAAATTCCCGACAGAACATCAACTCTATCTCTAAGGCAATATCCCGCAATTGCGGAAAAGAAGATTTTAAGGAATTTTCTAAACAGGATTTTATCTCTGAATATAAAATATCCATCAAATTCAGGAAATAAAATTAAAATTCTATAAGCGGAGCTTCACCCCA
Organism: Candidatus Omnitrophota bacterium; assembly: GCA_023818555.1. GTDB lineage: Bacteria > Omnitrophota > Gorgyraeia > DTHP01 > DTHP01 > DTHP01. Next base: position 2,181 of record JAMWCG010000105.1, on the reverse strand, counting down.
CAGACGGTCTAAGGCATAGAATTCCCGGATCGGTTCATAAAAGATATGGACAATTACATCTCCGTAATCAAGCAAGATCCAAGTTGCAGAAGATAATCCTTCTCTATGCCAGGGTTTAAATCCCTTCTTATGCAGTTCGTCTTCAACTGCTTCTCTAATAGTCTCAGTCCTTTTTGTGGAAGATGCTGAACAAATGACAAAAAAATCTGCCAGCGTAGAAAGCTTGCGAATATCCAAAATCTTTATATCCTCGGCTTTTTTATCTACGCATATTCTGGCAATAAATATGGCTTTTGTGTATGAGTTTATTGTTTACTTTCCTCCTGGTTATAAGAGGCTATTTTTGAATTCTGAAAAGGGTTGTCCCACAATCAGGGCATTTCCCCTTTACCGCATTGCGTCCATTCTTCAAAGTTACTTTCTCAGGGTCCTTCATCTCTTTCTTCGCCTTACACTTCACACAATAGGCTTCCATCTCGCACTCCTTTGTTTAATAAGGTTATAATTTGTTTTTTAGTTTAGCATAGAGAGATATAAAATGTCAATAACCTAATTCATTCACTATCTTTCTAAAATTTGCCGAAATTCTCTTCGGTTTACTGATGGCTTTCATTACTAAGGCAGGGTCCTTAAGTCCTTGTCCGGTGAGAATGCAAACAATTTTAGTTATGGGTTTATTCAATTTTCTGGTTTTGAAATACCCCATTTTTACTAACTTTAATAGTCCAGCCACCGAGGCTGCAGAAGCCGGCTCTACAAAAATTCCTTCGTGTTGGGCAAGCAGTTTATAAGCGTAAATAATCTGGCGGTCAGAGACCATATCAATAACTCCTCCGGATTCATCTCTGGCTTGTTCTGCTTTTTTCCAGCTTGCGGGATTTCCGATACGGATAGCAGTGGCAATCGTTCGGGGATGGGCAATTATTTTCTTTTTCACAATCGGGGCAGCGCCCTCGGCTTGAAAACCGACCATGCGGGGAAGGCTCTTAATCTTACGGTTTGCATAATACTCTTTATATCCCTTCCAATAGGCAGTAATGTTGCCTGCATTTCCCACCGGCATAATTTGAAAATCGGGTGCTTCCCCTAAAGTATCACAGATTTCAAAACTGGCAGTCTTCTGCCCTTCTATGCGATAAGGATTGAGTGAGTTTACTAAGGTTATGGGATATTTCTGGGTAATCTCCCGGACCATCTCTAAACAGACATCAAAGTTGCCCTCTATTTCCAATACTTTTGCCCCGTGAACCAGTGCCTGAGAAAGTTTACCCAGAGCAATGTAACCCCGTGGAACAAGCACAAAGCATTTAATCCCTGCACGGGCAGCATAGCAAGCAGCAGAAGCAGAAGTATTTCCGGTAGAGGCACAGATAATCGCTTCCGCTTTTTCTTCACAAGCCTTAGAAACCGCCATCGTCATTCCCCGGTCTTTAAAAGAACCTGTGGGATTAAGTCCTTCGTATTTAAAGTAGACCTGAAATCTCTTCCCCAATAAATTACCTAAATAGCGGGAAGGAATGAGCGGGGTATTCCCCTCCTTTAAGGTTATGATGGGAGTCCTTGATGATACTGGCAAAAATTCTCTATAGTATTCTATTACACCTGGCCAGTCCATGGAAATAAATTTAAATTAAGCAGTTAATTCCTCAATCCTTATGGCTACAGGTTTTTCTTTCACTACATCAAGTTTTTCAATCAGTTTAAGGGCATAACGCAGGTCTTTTTCCCGGGCTTCATGAGTAATAATTACTACCGGGACAAATTTTGCTCTCCTTCTTTCTTTTTGACTTACCGAAGCAATGCTGATTTTCTTTCTACCCAGTATTCCGGAAATTTTAGCCAAAACCCCTGGTTTATCAATAGCCATAAAGCGAATATAATATCGCGATTCTGCCTCCTGGATAGGTAATAAACCTTTTATCTTCCGGCTAAAGAAGAGACTGGGAGGGTGATAATTAGTGCCTCCCATGATTACTTTAGCCAGGTCAACAATATCACTGATTACCGAACTGGCCGCGGGCATCTGGCCAGCACCTTCCCCATAAAATACTGCTTCTCCTATCATATCTCCCCGGATATATACTGCATTATAGATCCCCCTTACAGAGGCGAGCAAATGTCTCTCGGGAAGAAATGTGGGATTAACCCTCATCTCCAGACGGTTCCCTTCTAACTTTGCTA
>JAMWCG010000104.1 GCA_023818555.1 Candidatus Omnitrophota bacterium | reverse complement strand
TCCGATAAAGTTTCTCTTCTCCCCTTCACAGGCAATAGGTTCTATATTTACTGAATGGAAACAAGAAATGGGATATTCAGAGAGTCCGGTAGAGATGTGGTCGGGAACTGGAATTTTTCTTTTTCTTCCCCAGAATATTTTTCTTTTCTCATCAAATTCCGTTTCAATAAAGGTTTTTTGGAATTCCCGGTGCGGGTCAAGGGCATTGCCCAAGAGGAGTTCAAAATAGGAAAAGAGATTAAGTTTCCGTTTATGGGAGGAGAGATTTTTTAGCCTGAGTTCCCAAATTTCCAAGGGCTCATCAGGAGGAACGAAGAGGAGGAGTTCCTGTCCTATATTTTCATAGAGCGAATAAATTTTTGTATAACCTATCCCCTGGGTTACGCGATATTTCTTAAATTTTGGGCAAACCGGTTTCCAGGAAACTGACCAGAATTTTTTCGTCTTCTCATCACGGATATAGATATATTTTCCCCAGGTATCGGTAATCAGGTCCTGGTCCCAGCGATTGATTCTACTTAAATTGGCATTTTTATACCAGGAAAAACCTGAACCGGTCTGCGAAACCACAAATCCATAATCTCCATTACAGACCACATTTATCCAGGGCATCGGTGTATCAGGTCGGGTAATTACATATTCTCTACCCTCTTTTGTAAAATATCCGTAATCGGTCTTTAAACTCATCTCTTCTTTCTTCATTGACTTTGTCTTCCTCCTTCCTTTTACCAGTATTTCACCCATCTTTATTTCCCTCCTTTTGAATTTACTATTTAAATTCCCCAAACAGCCCCAACCGGATTTGAACCGGTGTTTGAAGACTGAGAATCTCCCGTCCTTGACCAGGCTAGACGATGGGGCCTAAGGAAAGCAGAGCCTATCTTACTTCTTCATCCAGGGCATCATCTCGCGAAGCTGTCTACCTACCTCCTCTATGGGATGCTTATCTCCCTCGGCTAAGAGCTGATTGAATAAGGGACGACCATTTTCGTTTTCTTTTATCCATTCCCGTGCAAATTTACCTGATTGAATATCTTTGAGAATTTTCCGCATTACTTTGCGGGTTTTTTCAGAAATAATTTTTGGTCCCCGTGTGAGGTCTCCGTAACAGGCAGTATTGGAAACCCTTCTGCGCATTCCGGAAATCCCGTATTCTTGAATTAAATCGGTGATTAATTTCAATTCATGGAGAACCTCAAAATAGGCAATCTCCGGTTGATAACCCGCTTCCACTAAAATCTCAAATCCGGCAGTAATTAAAGCAGTCACACCCCCGCAAAGAACTGTCTGTTCGCCAAACAAATCGGTCTCCGTTTCTTCCGCAAAAGTAGTTTCAATTACTCCTGCTCTCGTTGCTCCTATGGCTTTTGCGTAAGCCAGAGCAAGTTTTAAAGCATTTCCGCTTGCGTCCTGATATACTGCCACCAAAGAAGGGACCCCTTTCCCCTCTTCATACATTTTCCTCACCAATGCTCCCGGTCCTTTAGGGGCAACCATAAAAACATCTATATTTTTAGGTGGCTTTATCTGTCTAAAGCGAATATTAAACCCATGAGAAAAACAGAGCGCCTTCCCTTTTTTTAAATTGGGTCTAATTGCTTCCTTATATACTTTTGCCTGCAGATGGTCCTGGGTTAAGATTTGCACAATCTCCGCCTCTTTCGCTGCTTCCTCCGCGGGTAGGGGAACAAATCCATCTTCCTTTGCCTGTTTAAAATTAGGAGTCCCTTCCAATTCCGAAACGATTACTTTACATCCTGAATCCCTTAAACATAAAGCCTGACCCCTTCCCTGGATTCCATAACCGATAATGGCAATACGCTTATCCTGCAAAACCTCTAAATCGGCATCCTTATCATAATAAATCTTTGCCATCTTTCTCCTCCTTCCCTTAGGCGCTTGTATCTCTTGTCTGTGGTTTTGTGATTATTTAGCCATTGCCACTCTTCCCGTGCGCATCAACTCTTTTATTCCGAAAACTTTCAATTCTCCCAGGAATTCTCTCACCTTCTCAGACTCAGCACAGATTTCTAAGATGGCTAAATTCTCCTCCGTTTCCAAGAGTTCCGCTTTATATTTATGCGCCAGAGAAATAAGCCGGGGTTTATTCTCTTTATTAAAATTTACTTTTATTAAAGCCAGTTCCCGATGAATGAATTCTCTTTTAGTCAGGTCAACCACGGAGATAGTATCAATCAATTTACGCAGTTGTTTTATGATCTGTTCCAGGATTCTTTCATCTCGCGCATCTACCACAATAGTCATCCGGGAAACTGTGGGGTCTTCGGTTTCCCCTACTGCCAGAGAATCAATATTAAACCCCCGCGCACTAAAGAGTCCGGCAATTCTTGCCAGAACCCCAGGTTTATTCTCTACCAAAACGGAAATGGTGTGCTTCATTCTACTATTTTATTCTAATCCGTTACTGAAATTGAAATTTAAAATATCATACAGCTTCAGGAAAGTCAAGACAAATTGCAATAAAAAATTCAAGCAATCTTCAAAACCGCCAGAAAAGCCTCCTGAGGAATCTCCACATTACCGAACTGCTTCATCCGCTTCTTCCCTTCTTTTTGACGCTCCCAAAGCTTGCGCTTACGCGTAATGTCTCCCCCGTAGCACTTTGCGGTTACATCCTTACGCAAGGGCGGAACTCTTTCTCGGGCAATTATATGACTGCCGATGGCTGCTTGGATGACTACCTCAAATAACTGCCGGGGAATGTATTGTTTGAGAAGAGAAACTAAACTCCTTGCCTTTACCTGTGCCTTATCTTTATGGACTAAACTGGAAAGAGCATCACAGATCTTCCCGTTAATAAGGATATCCAACTTCACTAATTCCGTATCCCGGTAGTCAATAAATTCATAATCCAGAGAACCGTAACCTCGGGTCATTGACTTTATCTTATCGTAAAAATCTACAATTATTTCAGAAAGGGGAATCTCGTAGATTAAGCGACATCTTCCCTCGCCTAAATATTCCGTGGATTTATAAATTCCCCGCCGGGAGAGGGCAAATTCCATCACCGCTCCCAAGAAATCCTGAGGGATAATCAGATAGGCTTTGACATAGGGTTCATAAATTCCCGCAATATTTACACCGGCGGGGAATAAAGAAGGATTGTCCACTTCTTTAATTTCTCCTTTGCGCATTTTTACTCTATATTTTACCGACGGGGTAGTAAGAATTAAATTCAGCCCATACTCCCGCTCCAGACGCTCCTGAACAATTTCCATATGTAACAGACCTAAGAAACCGCAGCGAAACCCCGGTCCAAGTGAGAAAGAGGATTCCGGCTCAAAGATAAAGGCGGCATCATTCAATTTCAATTTCTCAATCGCCTCCCGTAGAAGGGGAAAATCCTTGGGATTAACCGGATAAATTCCACAATAAACCATGGGATGCATACTGCGGTAACCGGGAAGGGCTTCCTTGGCTGGATAGTCTGCCTGGGTAACTGTGTCTCCAGCAGTTACCTCTTTGGGCTGACGAATATTGGCAGTAAAGTATCCCACTTCTCCACAAGTAAGCTCCTCCACTGTTATCGGACGGGGTTGAAAAATTCCCGCCTCTTGAATTTCGTAAACTTTCCCCGTTCCCATAAACAATATTTTCATCCCCTTCTTAATATAACCATTAACTACCCGCACATAGACCATCACTCCTTTATAATTATCAAAAGCAGAATCAAAGATGAGTGCCTGTAAAGGCGCATTTCTATCTCCCTGAGGAGCAGGAATCTCTTTCACCACCCGTTCAAGGATTTCCTCTATTCCGATGCCTTCTTTTGCCGAGGCAAAGGTGATAGGTTCTTCTTTCAAATTTAAAATATGCCGAATCTGTTCCTCTACTTTTTTTGGCTCAGCATTGGCAAGGTCTATTTTGTTAATCACCGGAATTATTTTTAGATGGTGTTCTAAGGCGAGATAAAGATTGGCCACCGTCTGTGCCTCCACACCCTGAGCAGCATCCACCACTAAGACCGCCCCTTCACAGGCAGAAAGACTCTTAGCAACTTCAAAAGAGAAATCTACATGGCCGGGAGTATCCAGAAGATTGAGGCAGTATTCCCGACCGTCTTTTGCCTTATAATTGATCCTCACTGCCGAGGCCTTGATGGTAATCCCGCGTTCCTGTTCTAATTCCATATCATCAAGCATCTGATTATGAAATTCCCGTTCATTAATCGCTCCGGTGTAAAGTAAAAACCTATCCGCCAGGGTGGATTTACCGTGGTCAATATGGGCAATGATACAGAAATTCCTAATTAAGTATGTA
>JAMWCG010000103.1 GCA_023818555.1 Candidatus Omnitrophota bacterium | reverse complement strand
ATAATTATCGTAAAATTGTAAAAGGCGGAATTTTAACTACCGACATTATTGTGGGCTTCCCTACCGAAAAGGAAGAAGACTTTCAGAGGACCTATAATTTGGTGAAAGAAGTGGCATTTGAAGCCAGTTATGTTTTTAAGTATTCACCCCGGGCTTATACCGAAGCAGAAAAATTCCCCGATGATGTCCCTCGGGAAGAGAAGGAAAGAAGGCATCGCTTAATCTTGGAGTTACAAAAAGGGATATCCAAGGATAAGAAAAGATAGAGATGAGAACGAGGAGAGAAAGATTGATTATTTTTGGAGTTTTCGTCCTTACAGGAACAGGCATTTTGTATGCAGAGGAGATGGGTTATCTGTGGGAAAATTTTCTCAAAGGGGATTATCAGAAAGTAATTACCCTTGCCGAGAAGAATAGAGAGAGATTATCTCCTGAAGGGTATTATCTTCTGGGAATGAGTTATCTGGAAACCGGAGATTCTTATCTGGCACGCAAGAATCTTAATCTTCTCCTGGAAAAATACCCACATAGTGAATGGAAAGAATCGGCGGAACTTGCCCGGGGAGACTGCTTTCTCTTGGATAGGGATTTTGTTAAAGCCAAAGAGGTGTATGAGGATTTCATTAAGCGGAATCGAAAATCTTCCCTTCTCAGTTTAGCCCATTTTAAACTGGCGGAGGTTAAGCGTAAACAGGGTTTATGGGAAGAAGCAAAAAATACCTATGAAAAGATAAGTGATTTATTCCCCCATTCTCTGGAAGCAAAATTATCTCAGGAAATAATCTCGGGTAATGAATTTTTCTTTACCTTACAGGTAGGTTCATTTATCAATAAAGAAAACGCATACAGACTTATGCAAGAACTGGAGAGCCAGGGATTTTCTGCTTATATCTCAGAAAAAGTAAAGTTGGGACAGTTATATTACCGGGTAAGGGTAGGGAAGTTTTTAACGCGCGAAGAGAGTGAAAAAATAAAAACAAATTTAATAGAATTAGGCCATACTCCGCATTTATATCCTTGAAATAAAAATGGCTCTCCTGGTTTTTTTGGTCGGACCTACTGCAGTAGGGAAAACCGCTTTATCCCTAAAACTTGCTCCCCGGATTAATGCGGAAATTGTCTCCTGCGATTCTATGCAGATTTATCAGGGGATAGATATCGCTACCTCTAAACCGAGTATTGCAGAGAGAAAGATTGTCCCTCACTATATGTTAGATGTAGTTTCTCCCGGAATGTATTATTCTGTATCTGATTACCGGAAAGAGGCTTTAAAAGCGATTAGGGAAATATTGAATAAAAGGAAGACCCCTCTCATTGTAGGAGGGAGTGGACTCTATTTTAAAGCCTTACTGGATGGAATATTTGATGGTCCTTCTCAAAACCAGGCTCTGCGGGAAAATTTATATGAAGAAGCAAAATTGAAAGGAGTTGATTTTTTATATAAAAGATTAGAAAGCGTGGATCCGGAGATTGCTCATAAAATTCATCCTCACGATTTAAGGAGAATAATTAGAGCCTTAGAGGTGTATTACCTTATGGGGATTCCTATCTCGGTATTACAGAAAAGAACTGAAAGCCTTACTGGAGAGTATAAGACCATTATCTATGGCTTAACCCGTCCCCGGGGGGAACTCTATGAGTGCATAAATGAAAGGGTAGATTTAATGTTTGACCAAGGAATCTTAGAAGAGGTGAAGAGATTGAGACTGACCAAGATTACGCCTATCGCTCAGCAATGTTTGGGTTATAAAGAAATCTCTGCTTACTGGGAAGGGAAAATTACACTGGAGGAAGCCAGAGAACTTTTGAAAAGAAATACCCGGCGTTTTGCCCGACGCCAGCTCATTTGGTTTCGGAGAGATAAAAGAATAATCTGGATTAATTTAGATAAAAATACTGACTTGTCAGGTTTGGCAGAGAAATTGGCTGACCAGATAAAAGAATTTAGCAATTCCGCAATTTAAAATAAGTTTTATGGAAAGAGCAATTTTAGTAATCACGCATTTAAAGCCCGACCGGAAAGTTTGGGAAGTTGAAGAAGATGCTCAGGAGATGGAAGAACTGACGCATTCTTCCGGAGGGGATGTATTAGATAAAGTTCCTGTGGAGATAAAAAAGCCAAACCCTGCCTATTTTATTGGGCGCGGTAAAGCCGAAGAAATTGCAGCCATTGCCCGGGAGAAAAAAGCGGAGGTGGTAATCTTTAACGACAATCTTTCCAGTACCCAGCAGAGGAATTTAGAGGAGATCATTCCTGTAAAGACGATAGACCGAACGCAATTGATTCTGGATATTTTTGCACGTCATGCTCGGAGTATGGAAGGAAAACTTCAGGTGGAACTTGCTCAGTTAGAATATCTTCTCCCCCGTCTCACAGGTAAAGGGATTATGCTTTCTCGTTTAGGAGGGGGTATAGGGACCCGTGGTCCGGGAGAACAGAAATTAGAAATGGACCGAAGAAGGATTAGGGGGCGGATTATTAAATTGAAAAGGGATTTAACATTGCTAAAATCAAGGCGGGATACTTTGAGAAAGAAACGCAAGGAGTGTGATATCCCGGTGGTGGCAATTATCGGTTATACCAATGCAGGAAAAACAACTCTCCTCAATAGCCTTACCTCTTCTGAGGAATTGGTGCGGGATAGTCTCTTCAGCACCCTGGACCCGGTTTCCCGCAGGCATCGCCTTCCCGATAAGCAAAAGATTCTCTTGGTGGATACAGTCGGGTTTATCCACAGACTTCCCCATACTCTCATTGAGGCATTTAAATCTACCCTGGAAGAGGTGAATGAGGCAGATTTGCTTCTGCATGTCTTAGATATCTCAGACCCTTTAGCCTATAAGAAAAAGGATGTGGTCTATGAAGTATTGGGAGAATTGTCCGCAATAGATAAACCGATAGTTACTGCCTTGAACAAGATAGATAGATTAGAAAATAGGGATAGCCTAAACAGACAGATTGACCGTTATGAAAATGCAGTGCCCATATCTGCTTTATTCGGATGGGGGCTGGAGTCTCTGAGAGATAAAATAGCGCAGATTTTTAAAACTAGGATGGTCTGGTTGGAAACCTTTATTCCACTTAGCGAGGCAAAACTGATTTCGCGTATCTATCAGGAAGGTAAGGTAATGGAGGAGGAATATTTTGATAATAGAGTATATCTGAAAGCGAAAGTTCCCTTTCGCTTGAAGGAACAGATTATTTTTCACCAGAAAAATTTTGCAAAATGATTTGATATTTTATATAATAAATAATTTCTCATGGAGATAAAGACCATAATCTTTGATTTAGGTAATGTTTTGATTGGCTTTGACCATTCTCAGGCTGCGGAGAAATTTTCTTTATACAGTCCTTATAAAAAAGAGGAAATCTATCAACTTATCTTTGATTCAGATGTGGTCTCACGCTATGAAAAAGGGGAGATAGAGACCAAGGAATTTTTCAGAAAACTAAAAGAGCTCTTAAAACTTAAAATCAGTTATGCGCAGTTACAGAAATTCTGGAATGAAATTTTCTTTCCCCATCCTCAGATGGAGAAATTGGTCAGGAGATTGAAAGGTAAATATCGCTTAATTTTACTTTCCAACATAAACTCTGCCCATTATAATTATGTAAAAAGGAGATTCCCTATTTTAAAAGAATTTGATAAAATTATTCTTTCTTATCGTCTGGGGTTAAGAAAACCTCATCCCTTGCTTTATCAAAAGGCAGTGGAGGCAAGCCATTGTTTACCTGAAGAGATTCTCTATATTGATGACCGGGAGGACTTAATTTTAGCTGCTCGTTCTTTAGGGATTAATTCAGTTTGCTTCAAGAATATTAAGGCACTTAAAAAAACACTGAAAAAGTTCGGGGTAAATAGTTTCTGAAGATATGGATATAGAGTTTTATAAAAAAATAAGGAGAATCATAAAAAGGGACTCCCGTTATAAAATCTCCGCCTATGAATTTTTACTCCAGGCGCTTTTTTATACCCAAACGAGATTAAACCGGCAGGGACATGTAACCGGTAAAGAGCTCTTAGAGGGAATAAAGGGTTATGCGGTAGAGCAATTTGGACCATTGGCGGAGACGGTCTTGGAGAACTGGGGAGTAAGCAGTACTGAGGATTTGGGAGAAATAGTTTTTAATCTTGTGGATGAAGGGTTATTGAAAAAAACTGCTGAGGATTCCTTGGAAGATTTTAAGGGAGTATATGAGATTAAGTCTGCATTTAGTGAGGAATATGAAAAGAGGTTAAAAGAGGATATCAAACGTGCCCTCAGTCTACCGGACAATTATTCAGAGAAGGACAATAAGA
>JAMWCG010000102.1 GCA_023818555.1 Candidatus Omnitrophota bacterium | reverse complement strand
CCCTGATTTTTTTATCTCTTTATAAAAAATCTGAGCAGTTTTGAACAATTCATCATCGGTAACAATAAGAACTCTTTCCCCCTGCTGATAACCTAAGCATTGAAAAAGCACTTTCTGCACGATTTTTCCCATTCGCTCCTGCATTTTTAAAGAATAACTCCTTTCCTGATTTTCCAGGGTGATTTTTTGCCCGGGGAAGGTGTTTCTGAAGGCAATACCTCTATAGTAAGGATTTTTGTCTTATAGAGCTGATTTTTGTAATTCAATTCCACCGGGCCAATGGAAAAAACTCCTGGTTTTTTGGGAAGGAGCCGGAATTCATATTTGATATTCGTTTTATGTTTTTTCCCTCGGAGATTAAAAGTAGAAGATTGCTGGGAGGAAAGAACAACGAATTCAGAAAGGTCGGGGATTTTAAGTTCCGGTCTTACTCTATAATCTCCGGTAAGAGAGATGGTAAGGGTAAACTCTTCCCCCATCTTCACTCTCTTTTTATTTATCTCACTGGTAAGGCTAAATTCTCCTCCCTCAGAGGCGAGAAAAAGTAAAGCAAGGGAATAAAGAGAGAGAAAAATTTTCTTGCGGAAATAATGGTTCATCTTTCTAAGAGCCTTTTTAAGTCATCGGGATCAAGGGTGCGGGAGAAAGCCTCTTCTAATTTTATGATTTTGTTAATACAGAGTTCATAGAGGGACTGATTCATTGTCTTCATTCCCTCTTTCTGGCTGGTTTGAATTACAGAATAGAGTTGATGGATTTTAGCATCTCTGATGAGACTTCTTACCGCATGATTAGCCAGAAGAATTTCCAAGGCAAGCACCCGTCCTTTACCACCCAAACGGGGAATCAATTGTTGAGATAATACTCCCAGAAGCACAAAAGATAATTGCACCCTTACCTGATTCTGTTTATATTCCGGGAAAACATCAATTATGCGGTTTATGGTCTGAACCGCATCTGAGGTATGCAGGGTAGAGAGAACGAGGTGTCCGGTTTCGGCAATATTTAAAGCGGATTCTATGGTTTCCAGGTCACGCATCTCCCCGATAAGAATCACATTAGGGTCTTGGCGGAGAACATGTTTTAAGGCATGGGCAAAGGAATGGGTATCCGTTCCCACTTCGCGCTGGTCAATAATTGCCTTTCTATTCTTATATACATATTCTATGGGGTCCTCTATGGTCACAATATGGCAGGTTCTTTCCCGGTTTATCTTTTCAATCATTGCTGCCAAAGTGGTGGATTTTCCGCTTCCCGTGGCTCCGGTAACTAAAATTAACCCTTTGGGTTTAGAAATTAAATCCTCTATGGTCTGAGAAGGCAGTCCGCATTCTTCTATGTTCATAATGTGATAAGGTAATGCCCGGATGGAAATTCCTATATTTCCCCGCTGGTAAAAGAGATTGATGCGGAAGCGGCTTAAGCCTTCTATACCAAAAGACATATCCAGTTCCTTTTCTCTCTCAAAATACTCTCTCTTTTTCTCATCCAATAAACTGTAAGCAAATTCCTTCACAGTCTCACCATTCAGTGGTTCCTTATCCGCGGGAATCAGTCTTTCATCAATCCGTAAGTAGGGAGGCATATCTACACCGATATGCAAATCGGAAGCCTTCTCATCTACCATCATCTTTAATAATTCTTCCAGGCGTCTATTGAGCATTTATCCCCCTTTTTATAAAAATTTTAGCAAAAAACCTCTTTATTATCAATCCTTAAATACTTTTCAAAAACTTGGTAGTCTCTCACTAATTCTTCCTTGCCTACCCCGGTTTCTATAAAATCCCAGGGAAAGATTTCATTCAGGTCTCTCTTCTCGTAAATATACAGAGCGGGCTCTATCCCTGTTTCAGAAATTGCTTCCTGCCAGATTTTAAAGTTAAACTGCTCTCTCCAGGCTTCAAAACGGGCACCTTTTTCCCAGGCTTTCAGAATAACTTTTCCCAATTTTCTATCTCCACGGGAAAGCAAAGTCTCTAACCAGTCTTCCTGGTAATTACTGAAATTATACCGGATTAATTTGTGTTTAAGTTTTTCTTCTAAATATGCCCTTTTCTCCTTCCAGAGTTTTTCCTCTATCAGCGAGAGCCACTGGAAGCTCGTATGGGGTTTAGGAATAAATGTATTGAAACTGAGATGAATCCTCGCCCGCCCTTTTTTCTTCATCGCCAATATTCTATAGACCATCTCCACAGTCTCCGCTAAATCCTTTTCATTTTCTCCGGGTAGACCTAACATAAAATAAAGTTTTAAACCCTGCCATCCCGAATTTAAAATCTCTTCCACAATTTCATAGAAGATTTTTAGGTCAATCTTTTTATTGATGATTTTACGCATTCTCTCACTTCCCGCCTCAGGAGCAAAGGTGAGTCCGCTGCGACGCATCCCCTGGTATGCCTTTAACAAATTTTTGACTGTCCGCTTAATTCTCAAGGAAGGTAAGGAGAGCCCTACCCCCAAAGGCTTGAAGACCTGACTGAGGGTAAAAAAGAGTTTTTCAATTTCCGAATAGTCTAAACTGGAAAGCGAAAGTAAAGCGATTTCTTCATAACCGGAAGAAAGAAAATTTTGCCAAGCCAATTCCTTAATCTTTTCTACACTCCGTTCGCGTCGGGGATAATAGATATTTCTTGCCTGACAGAAGCGACAACGGTGGGGACAACCACGCATAATCTCAATTCCGATACGGTCATGGATAATTTCTATGTAAGGAACAACAGTCCGGTGGGGATAGGGCGCGTTATTTAAATCCGAAACAATCCTCTTCTTTATCCGGGGAGCTAATCCTGGGAAAAGAGGATAGAATCTACTTATTTTTCCATTAGGGAAATATTCTGTTTTATAGAGCGAAGGGACATAAACCCCTTCTAAGTGAGCCAGTTCTAAGAGTAGTTCCCTTTTCCCTTCCTTATCCTTTATCTCTCCTCGCCTATTTTTACAGAGATTCACTATCTCTAAGAGGACCTCTTCTCCTTCGCCAATCACAAAGAGGTCAATAAAATCTGCCAGAGGTTCGGGATTAAAACAGGCGCTTCCACCTGCAACAATCAAGGGAGAATCTGCCTTTCGTTCCGCGCTCAAGAGAGGAATGTTCCCTAAGTAAAGGAGATTTAATACTCCGGTGTAGTTCAATTCGGAATGGAGGGAGATTCCCAGGAGGTCAAAATCCTTTAAGGGAATCTTAGATTCTAATGAGGCGAGGGGAATTTTGTTTTTGCGCAAAAAACTCTCCATGTCAATCCAAGGAAGAAAGACGCGTTCACAGAGAAGGTCTGGTTCTTGATTGAGCAGGTCGTAGATTATCCTGAATCCCAAGTTACTCATTCCCACTTCGTAGAGGTCAGGATAGGCTAAACAAAACTTTAATTTCACCTCTCCGGGGTTGCGGTAGTAAGCATTCCACTCATGATTGATATAACGGCCGGGTCGGGATACATTGAGTAAAATCTCTTTAGAAAACATCTTTGTTATAATAAGATTAATAAACCCGATAAGTTATCTTTCTCTTCCCAGTGAACTAACTATCCCCAGCGCCCACATATTCACCACCAGATGAGAACCTCCATAACTGATAAAGGGTAAGGGAATACCCACTACGGGTAAAATTCCCAGACACATTCCGATATTTATAAAAATATGAGAAAAGAGCAGGGTGGCTATCCCTCCGGCAATGGCTTTTTCGGCAAGATTATGGGATAAAATACCCTTCCAGATAATCTCCTTCAATAAAAGATAGTAAATTAGAATTACCAGCCCTGCTCCGAAAAATCCTCCCTGTTCAGCCAGAGAGGCAAAAATGAAATCAGTGTGGCTCTCGGGGAGAAAAGAAAAGAGATGACTTCCCCATCCCTTACCCCATAATCTACCTGAACCAATGGCAATCTTAGCTTGGATAATCGTGTATCCCGCACCCAAGGGGTCAATGTGAGGATTGAGAAAGACCAATAAGCGCTGTTTTTGATAATCTTTCAAGAGATACCAGAAGAGAGGAGAAAAAAGAATACCCAGGAAAAATAAAATAAATAGATTCTTTCTCTTTACTCCACAAATAAAACTTAAAGAAAGAAAGAGCGGAACCATTACAAGAGCAGAACCTAAGTCGGGTTGAAGAAAAATGAGTCCGATATAAGGCAGGATTATCCCCAAAGCGGTTAAAAAAACTTTTGGACTTTTGATTTCATCTCTGTGTGTAACAAAATAACGAGTAAGGATAAGCAGAGCAGTCAATTTAGCAAATTCGGCCGGTTGGAAGTTCAATCCCCCAATATTTAACCAGCGCTGCGCTCCTGATCTTATCGGTCCAA
>JAMWCG010000101.1 GCA_023818555.1 Candidatus Omnitrophota bacterium | reverse complement strand
GAAAGAGTTCCCACCCGCACAAACTGGTGAATAGCCACCATACCTCCAATCACCGCCCTGTCTTCAATCGTCACATGGCCCGCCAGGGTTCCCACATTGGCGATAATAATTCCATTTCCCAAGCGACAATCATGAGCAATATGAGAATAAGCCATAATGAGATTATGATTCCCAATTACAGTCTTCCCAGTAGCTTTAGTCCCTAAGTTTATGGTTACATATTCCCGAATAACATTATGGTCACCTATCTCCAGGGAAGTTCTCTCCCCCTTGAATTTCAAATCCTGAGGAATACTGCCAATAACCGCACCCGTAAAAATCCGACAATGCTTGCCAATCTTTGTATTCCCGTCAAGCATACAATTCGCTCCCACTACGGTTCCCTCATCAATAAAAACCTCCGCACCAACGAAAGTATAAGGACCTATACTTACCGTTTCTCCCAATTTTGCCCGCGGGTCAACTATTGCAGTGGGATGAATCTTTGCCATTATTTAATAAAAAAATTGATTACAATGAGTACTCACTGTAATCAGTTCGCTGTAACTCGCTAAATTTCAGGCTTCCACTAAGGCAAACATCAAATCCGCTTCTGCTACTACCTTAGAATCTACATAAGCTTTAGTATGCACCTGCCCGGTTTTGGATTTTAATCTCACGACTTCTACTTCTAAACGCAATTGGTCTCCGGGAAGGACTGTCCGTCTAAACTTTACATTATCTATACTCATAAAATAGGCAAGTTTCCCCTGATTTTCCTTCTTAGAAAGCATAAGCACTCCCGCCACCTGCGCCATTGCCTCTACAATAAGCACCCCCGGCATCACCGGTCTCCCTGGAAAATGTCCTTGAAAGAAATAGTCATCTATAGAAACATTTTTTATCCCTACTGCCCGCTTATCTTCTTCCAGTTCAACAATCTTATCCACAAAGAGGAAAGGATAGCGATGGGGAAGAATTTTCTGTATATCATTTATATCTAAATAATTTTTTTTATCCCATTCAAAATTTGTAGAAACCGATTTTATCGCTCCTTCCATAAAGCGGGCTCTCTGCTGTTCAATCTTCTGGAGTAATCTTATATTCAGGGGATGACCACTTTTTATAGCAATTACATATCCTTTCAAGGCATAACCCAAGAGATAGAGGTCTCCAATTAAATCCAGAACTTTGTGCCGGGCAAATTCATCTTCAAAACGCAATCTATTCTTCAAGACCCCCCGCTCGCCCACCACGATAGTATTATCGTAGTTAGCCCCTAAACCCATCCCTTGATTTCTCAAGATTTCTACTTCCTCTTCAAGACAAAAGGTTCTGGCAGGAGCAATCTCCTTTACAAAAATGTCTCTCTCCACAACAAAGTTCAAATATTGGGGCTTTAAATAGGGATGATGGTCATAGGAAAGAAGATAGGAAATTTTAAATGCCTGGCTGGGTAAAATTACTATACTGGCTTCTCCTTCATTGAGCCAGATGGGTTCTCTAATCTGAAAGGATTTACGCTGAATATTCTGTTCTTCTATCCCTGCTTCTTCAAGAACTTGTAGAAAAGGAAACGCACTCCCATCCATTCCGGGAACTTCCGAGCCATCAATTTCAATAAAAAGGTTATCAATATTAAGCACAGAGAGAACTGCCATAAGATGTTCAATAGTATGAACCTCTCCCTCTCTGTTCCCCACCGAGGTCCGGCGAGGACTTTTGTTTATATCAATAATATTATTCAAGCTGACAGAAATGAACGGCTTTCCGGGGAGGTCAATGCGCTGAAAATTTATTCCTGAATCAGGAGGAGCAGGTTTGAATCTAATCCTTACTTCCTCTCCTGTATGTAATCCCGTGCCCTGCAATTCAACTTCTCTCTTGATTGTTTTCTGATACTCCATTACCTTTCTGCTCCTTTCTTAAGCCTGCAATTTCCTGATAAATTTCCTGCAGTTTGCTCCGCAATTCTGCTACCGTATCAAATAACCTGGGCAACCTCTGTATACAGGCATTTATCCGCTTAGCCAGATTATGTGGTTTGGCAGGATATCCTGAAACACAGGTATTGGGAGGAACCGATTTAGTTACTCCCGCCTGAGCGGCAACTACTGCATTATCGCCAATGGTAATATGTCCCACCACCCCTGATTGTCCAGCCAGAATTACCCCTTTGCCAATCACCGTGCTTCCCGAAATTCCTGTCTGAGCCACAATAATGGAATTTTCTCCAATCTCCACATTGTGGGCAATCTGTACTAAGTTATCAATTTTTGTCCCCTTACCAATAAAAGTTCTCCCAAAGCGCGCCCGGTCAATGGTAACATTTGCTCCAATCTCCACATCATCCTCAATTACCACTGTCCCAATCTGGGGAATTTTATGGTGCACTCCTTTCACAGTAGCAAAACCAAATCCATCGCTACCGATAACCGTTCCGCTATGGATACAAACCCGATTCCCAATAGAAACCCTTTCTCTTATGGAAACATGGGAATAGATTAAACAATCTGAACCAATCTTGGAAAAGTGTCCAATGTAGACATAGGGATAAATCACCGTATGGTCCCCTATCTCCACTCTATCTTCAATCACGCTATAGGCGTGAATGGCTACATCTTTACCCAGTTTAACCTCCTTACCAATCACCGCGGTAGGATGAATTCCTTTGGGATGATGCACTTCGTTAGGAGCAAATAAAGCAACCATTTTGGCAAAGGCAAGGGAAGGATTATCAGTGCGAATAATGGGTTTAGGTGCAGATTTCACCTCGCGGGAAGTAATAATTGCTGAGGCATGCGTCTGGTTCATCAGGGAGAGATATTTTGAGTTTGCTACAAAAGTAATGTCTCCCTCCTTTGCCTCTTTTATGCCACATATTCCGGTAATGATGGTCTGAGGGTCTCCCACAATCTCCCCATCAATAATTTCTGCAATCTCTGCCAGTGTTTTTTTCATTTTTTCTCCTTAGTGGCGCCGGATTTTTTCTTCTCATAACGCTCATTAAGAATTTTTATTACTCTCTCGGTAAGGTCGTATGTTTCTACTCGGTAGAGCAGAACCCGTTCATTAAAAATAAATGTATACCCCTCATTCTTCCCCAATTCCTGAATCACCCCATCTATCTCTTTTAATATCTCCCGCACAATATTATCTCTTTCCTTGCGCAAGTCCTCACGGGTGGTGCGGTCGTATTCCTGTAAGGTCTTTATCTTCTCATCCAAAATCTTCTGCTTTTCTGGTTTTACCTTATCGGAGGCGAGGTCCAATTCCTCTTTTAATTTCTTAATCTCATTAACCATTTTCTCGCGCTGAGTTTCTTTCTCTGTCCCTTTTTTCTCCAAGAGAGAATCTTCTTCCTTAGTGTGCTGATATTCATCAAAAACCTTAGCTATATCAATATAACCAATCTTAAATTCCTCACCAAAAATTTCTCCTGTTAAACCTAAGCATAACCCCGTGATGAGAAAAAGAAATATTTTTTTCATTTTTTCTCCTTTATTTTTCGGTTAATTAAAACCTCTGCCCCATACTAAAGTGAAACCGCCCTGCTCTCTTCTCACCTTCTTCCGTCTCCAAAGGATAACCAAAATCCAACTTTATCGGACCGATGGGAGTTTTTATACGCAGACCAGTGCCCAGAGAATGTTTAATTCCGCCCGAACCAAAATCTCCCGTTTCCTTCCAAACATTACCTAAATCATAAAAAACCGCTCCCTTGATATTCTCCACAATGGGAAAAGTGGTCTCCACTCCTCCCAAGAGTAATGCTTCTCCACCCACAGGGTCACCGGTATTGGGGTCTTTTGGACCAACCCGTCTTTCCTTAAAACCTCTCAGTGTATATGCACCCCCGGCGAAGAATCTTTCATAGATGGGAACCGTGTCGGAATTCCCAAACTCATCTACAATGCCTGCCCGCAAACGCATCTCCAAGACTATCTTCTCTATGGGCATAAAATATACACTCCCATTGACAATATAGCGTAAGAAATCCTTATCGCCACTCAAAGGACCCCCTGCACACTCTACCGAACCGGAGAGGAAATAACCTCGGCTGGGGTCAAATATATAGTCACGCGTATCCTGGGTAAGCCGGAAAAGAATTGCGGAGATGGTATTATCTCCCTCTTCCTGTCTTAAATCAAAAGATTCCTCCGGGTCAATTTCGGAAATCTTAATCTTATCCAGACGATAGACTAAATCTCCCTTGGTATAGTCAGTAAATTCTTTCCCTAAGCGTAAAGCTCCACCCCTTCTTCTTTCGTTAAAAGCATAACCGATATCCCTTTCTTTATCTCTTATTTTTTGATAAAGGTCAAAACCAAAAGAATAA
>JAMWCG010000100.1 GCA_023818555.1 Candidatus Omnitrophota bacterium | reverse complement strand
TCTCAAACTTATCTTTACCGCTCTTTATACCTCTTTCCTTTCCCAGATTTTTTCCACTTTGGTAGTGGCTATGCTTGCCAAGGGATTGTCTATAAAGATTCCCCTTTTACTTCTTTTTCTCACCCTACCCCTTATTGCGGTAGTAAGCATGTTACCTTCGCTCAATGGCTTGGGAGTGAGAGAAGGGGCTTATGTTTTTTTTCTGGGGAATTACATTGGAAAAGAGAAAGCCTTGGCAATCGCTCTTCTCTGGCTGGGAGTAATGCTTCTGGTAGGTTTATTAGGAGGTTGTGTATATATGTTTAGAGAATTACTGCTGAGAGAGGTTAAGCGCGATGTTGGATAAAAAAATTATTGATTTACTGGCCTGTCCTGTCTGTAAAGGAGAGGTAGAAGAGAAAGAAAATAGAATTGTCTGTAAGGAGTGTGGACTGAAGTATCCCATCCGGGAAGGAATTCCCATAATGCTCATTGCAGAAGCTGAACGCTAAAAGGAGGTAGCCGATGCCCCGTATATTAGTTATCCATGGACCAAATCTCAATCTTTTAGGTAAACGCGAACCGGAGATCTATGGTAAAATAAGTCTCTCCCAGATTAATAAGGCTTTAAAAGAAATGGCGAAAGACCGCGGAGTAGAAATAGACATTGTCCAGAGTAACCATGAGGGAGAAATTGTAGAGCTCATTGGCAGGGCAGAAAAAAAATTTTCTGGAATAGTTATTAATCCTGCAGGATATACCCATACAAGTGTAGCCATAAGAGATGCCATTGAGGCAGTGAAAATCCCCACTGTGGAAGTCCATCTCTCCAATATTTATGCTCGGGAAGATTTCCGACACCGCTCCCTTATTGCACCAGTAGTGGATGGGCAGGTAACCGGTTTTGGATTTTACAGTTACCTTTTGGGATTAGAAGCAGTTCTCTATCTCATCAAAGAAAAATAGCCAATTTTAAATCTAATTAAAATTGAACACAAGGATTGCCCAACTTAATTCTCTTATAAAAAAGAAAAACTTAGAGGCTTTTCTGGTCAGCAGACCAGTAAACATAGAATATCTCAGTGGCTTTCCCGGGGAGGATGCACTCTTGTTGATTATCCCGGGGAGAATAAATCTAATTATCACCGATTCCCGTTTCGTGCAGGAGGTTTCTCAAATAAGAGATTTTAAACCGGAAATAACCAGAGAGAAAATTCCTCATTATCTTTCCCGGAAATTCCGTAGTTTAAACCTCAGGCGCGTAGGTTTTGAAAGTAATGGCTTAACCTATGAACAGCACCGTCTCTTAACTGAAGCCTGTAAAGATACGAAATGGGTACCTCTAAGTAACCTGATAGAAGAAATGCGTCTGCTTAAAGAGGAGGTAGAGATAGAGAAAATCAGGCGGGCCATAGAAGTTGCTCAACTTGCCTTTGAAACCCTTTTGACCAGGTTGAAACCGGGGGCTCAGGAGAGAGAGATCGCCCATTTATTGGAATACCTTATTTATAAAAAAGGGGGAGACGGTCCTGCTTTCCCGATTATTGTCGCTTCAGGAGAGAACGCTTCCCGACCCCACGCTCAGCCGGGTGGCAAAAAATGGGAAACCACAGAACCGCTCCTCATTGACTGGGGGGCAAAGTTAGAAGGATACAATTGTGACTTGACAAGAGTGGTCTTTTCTTATAGAATTAACTCTACCTTAAGAGAGATTTATAAAATTTTGTTAGAAGCAGAAGAAAGAGCCATTTCGCTTATTAAACCAGGAAGAGAAGCAAGGGAGATTGACCAGGCGGTCAGGGAACATCTCAAAAAATACGGAAAAGACAAGTATTTTCTTCACTCCACCGGGCACGGTATTGGTAAGGAGGTCCATGAATCACCCTGGATTGCCCAGCGGAGCAGAATAATCCTGAAAGAGAACATGGTTTTTACCATTGAGCCGGGAATATATGTAAAGGGTAACTATGGGATGCGTGTAGAGGATGTGGTAAGGGTAACCTCTCAGGGTTATGAAGTGCTCAGTCATAAACTAAGAAAGATATATTTTAAAAAATAGATGATTACCACCAACCAGTTTAAAACAGGTTTGACTCTTTTAATTGAAGGGGAGGTTTATGCAATCCTGGAGTATGAACATGTAAAACCGGGGAAAGGAAGTGCCTTTGTGCGCACAAAGTTGCGTAATTTAAGGACCCAGGCAGTAATTGAAAGAACTTATCGTGCAGGAGAAAAATTTGAAGAGGCGTTCATTGAAGAAAGGAGACTGAGTTTCTTATATCGCAGTGGTGACCTCTTTTATTTTATGGATGAGGAGACCTATGAACAGAAAGCCATTGCTCAGGAAGATTTGAAAAATGCAGTTAATTTCTTAAAAGAAAATACTCCGGTTACTGTGGCTTATTTTGAAAACAAAATTATTTCGGTTACCCCTCCTACTTTTGTGGAACTGAAAGTGGAATATACTGAGCCGGGATTGAAAGGAGATACCGCTAAAGCTACCTATAAACCAGCCCGTTTAGAAACCGGTTATATTGTGCAGGTTCCGCTTTTTATTGAAAAAGGTGACCTGATTAAAGTGGATACGCGCAGCGGAGAATATGTGTCTCGCATAGGCTGAGACAGTTAAAAGGAGATGAAGGATGGAAATCAAAGAGATTAAAGAATTGATTGCCCTCATGGAAACACACAACCTTGTGGAGATAGAGATAGAAAAGGAAGGGAAGAAAATCCGTTTAAGAAAAGAACCTTCAGTTACGGGCAAGCAAGAGGTACCCCGGGAGATTCTTCCCCGAGTCTCTTCCGGTGAGTCTACCGCAACTGCTCCCCAAAGCGCAGTTACTTCCGGGCAATCCCACACAGTCCAAATTAAGTCTCCCATGATTGGAACATTCTATCGTGCTCCTCATCCGGAAGCTCCTCCCTTTGTGGAAATTGGAGAGGTGGTGGAACCCGGGAAAGTGCTCTGCATTATAGAGGCAATGAAGTTGATGAATGAGATTAAAGCGGAAATAAAAGGAAAGATTATTGAAGTCTTAGTAAATAATGGGGACCCGGTAGAATTTGGACAGCCCTTATTTTTGCTGGAACCAATTTAGATGTTTTCAAAAATTTTGATTGCTAATCGGGGAGAAATTGCCTTAAGGATAATCCGGGCCTGTAAAGAAATGGGAATTCGCACGGTGGCGGTTTATTCCGAAGCGGATGCAGATGCTTTACATACCCGTTTAGCTGAGGAAGCAATCTGTATTGGACCGGCTAATCCCCAGGCAAGTTATCTCAATATACCCAATATTATCTCAGCCGCCGAAATTACCGATGTAGAGGCAATCCACCCTGGTTATGGTTTTTTATCCGAAAATGCCCATTTTGCCGAAATCTGTCAGTCCTGCGGGATTACTTTTATCGGACCAACTCCCGAGAATATCCGTTTAATGGGTGATAAGTTGGCGGCTAAAGAGACCATGCGTAAGGCAGGAATTCCCGTGGTTCCAGGTAGCCCAGGAGCAGTAAAGAACAAGGAGGAGGCACTAAAGATTGCTCAGCAGATAAAGTATCCGGTAATCATAAAATCTGCCGGTGGGGGAGGAGGAAAAGGGATGCGCATCTGCCATAATGATGTCCGTTTAGTAAGCGCCTTACTTACCTGTCAGGCAGAGTCAGAAGCTGCTTTTGGCCGGGCTGAAGTTTATGTAGAAAAATATATTCCCCGCGCTCGCCATATTGAAATACAGGTCTTAGCGGACAAGTATGGGAAAGTAATTTATTTGGGAGAAAGAGAATGTAGTATCCAACGGCGCTACCAGAAACTCATTGAAGAATCCCCTTCTCCAGCCATTACCCCAAAATTACGGAAGAAGTTAGGTGAGTTAGCGGTGCGGGGAGCAAAGGCGATAAATTATCAGAATGTGGGGACAATGGAATTTCTTTTAGATGAAGAAGGTAAATTTTATTTTATGGAAATGAATACGCGCATCCAGGTGGAGCACCCGGTAACCGAAATGGTTACTGGCCTTGACCTGATAAAGGAACAGATTAAATTGTCCGCAGGAGAGAAACTGAAACTTAAACAGGAGGATTTGAGATTAGATGGTTGGGCAATAGAATGCCGGATAAATGCTGAAGACCCGGAGAACAATTTTCTTCCCTCTCCGGGAAGAATTGATACCTATGTTCTTCCCGGGGGACGCGGGGTAAGGATAGACAGCCATGTTTATGCAGGGTATGTTATCCCTCCCTACTATGACCCGCTCTTGGCAAAGCTGATTGTTCACGGAAAGAACCGACCAGAAGCAATAAAGATTATGCAGCGGGCACTGGAGGAATTTAATATAGAACCCATTAAAACCACACTCAATTTT
>JAMWCG010000099.1 GCA_023818555.1 Candidatus Omnitrophota bacterium | reverse complement strand
TGTGATAGTAAAGATCACGCAAGACAATCGCATTTATCCGAGTTTAGATTTTTCTTCCTGGGTAAAGGAGAATTTAGGTCTATCTTTGAGTTATTCCCAGATTGAGACAGTTAATCAAATAGTAGAAAAATTAACTCAAGAAAATAAAGAACTTATCGATGACATTGCGATTTTCGTAATGTTTCCCCAGTTGGTTAATAACGGAGAGTTAGAGGCAACTGAATTGCAGGCTATAGATGCAGTCTTTGGCCTTACTCCTGAAGCGGGAGTGGATATAGGCAAAGAAAAAAGGTCTCCTGATGAAGAGGGGCTTTTAAAAGAGCGGGTAGGATTAATAAATACGGTGATTAAAGGAATTACTGGTGACCCTGAGGCAAAGATAGAAGCAGGAGCACTATGGGCTTACAATCCAGAGACCAATACCTTTTATTTCCCTGCCGACAGATTGATTAAAGAACCTTTTCAGCACTCTACAGCGGTCTCTTTCCATGATATAGGTCATTATCATATCTCACGGGTAGCCGGGATTGAAGACAATTTCTTTTATGGCTCTGAGTCAATACATCTTCTCTTAAATGGGGTAGATGATCCCAGAGCCAATGAATATGAAATGTGGAGATACCCGGGATTAAGAAGACAATATCTTGAACCCTTGTATCAGGAAGATACTTTAAAGTTAGCCCAGAGCGGAAAAAGCTATGATGAATTAGGGATTTTACCCCATGAGCAATTTGTCTATGGAATTGTTTATAAGTGGTTCACGGGTAAAGATAATCCAGCCATTAAAGATCCGGAAGTAATTGAGGCCCTAAAGAAGACCTATAAGTATGCAGAGGAGATTTTTAAGCTTTATCCTCAATCTAAGGAGCCCACAGAAGCAGAACTCTTAGGTTTTGCTGAGCAAATGGAAAGAAAGACTTACGAAAAAATCTGGCCCGAATATAAAAAACTGCTCAAAGAGTCAATACAGCAAACCATAGGAGGTTTAAAGGGAGGAACTACATCTCCAATTACTCCGGGTTTTGATCCTCAGAAAGCCTCAGAGGGCGACTTAGAGATAGAGGCAGGAAAGATTGTGGAGAGAGAATCTAAGGAACTAAATGAAAAACTGGGTGCTAAGGTTCCTCGGCCGGATTTACAGGCAGCTAAGGAAGGATTAGAAAAAGCAGAAGCAGAAGGTAAACCAGTAAACCCTATAAATGGTTTGCCACCGGAAGAGAGAAATCCCCATGGTTATTTTCCCTGTCTACCCTCGGGTTGTCTTCCGGCACTGCCAGGAAAAGGTCAGCAGCCAGGGCAATCGCCCCAAGGGCCCCCTAGTCAAGGAGCGAGTTGGTCTTTAGAGTCAAGGTTAAAAGAATTAGAAAAGAAAATCCAGAAAATTCAGCCTCTTTATCAAAAATATCTTCAGCCGATAGCTCGCTTGGTAGAAGATGCGGTAAATCGGCTAAGGAATATTTTGGAGATGGATGAATTACCTATCTGGGAAGGCCGTTTTCAAACTGGGCACCGTTTTGATTTTAATCGTTGGATGCAGAAAGAGCTTACCGGGAGAATCGATGTCTTCAAAAGAAAAATCACCCCTCAGGAGAGGGAACATAAATTTAGCTTAATTATTGATCAGTCCGGAAGCATGGGTGGAGAAAAATCCATTTATGCTCGAGATGCCATAGTCTTCTTTATGGAAACCCTTTCTCGCTTAGGGATTGATTTCAATATCATTGGTTTTTCTGATGACCACTGGCAGTTTAAAAAATTTGGCCATATCCCCAGTATATTTCAGAAGGAAGAAATTATCAATCGTATGGAAGGTGATATTAGTGGAAAATGGGGCGGCACTAATGACTTAGAGGCAGTAAAATTTGCTGTAGAGGAAATGCGTAAACAGAGTGCGGAAACGCGGGTAATTATCGTGATTACTGATGGAGATGGGAATTTAAAATATAATAAACAAATCCTGGATGAGGCAGAAAAAGAGAATATCAAGATTATCGGAGTAGGCATTGGGCCAGGTATGGCTTATGTGGTCTCTACTTATAAATATAGCTTGAAGGTAGATGAATTTAGCGCTCTTCCGAGAGCAATTGCCGATATTCTGGTCAGATGTGTGTTACGGCACTAAGGAGGTATAAATGGCTGGAGATTTAATTAAAAATAAAAGGGTTGTGTTTTTTTTACTTCTTTTAAGCTTAATTTTGATTAGATTGAATAATGAAATATGTTTTGATAAATACCCTAACGAGATTTCTTTTCTTTTGCGCAGGATTCGTCAGAGCAATCCGAAATTTGTGGAAGTTGCTGGTGTCACCTTACCCTTTATTGGTGCTGACCCTAAAGACCCGCGTGTTCCTGGTGAAGAAGCAGAATTGGTAATTAATGAAAGGACTCCCACGCTTCTGAAGTATCTTTATACGGTTGCTTTAGATGTAAAACAGAACATTCACGGGGCCCTTATTGGTGAAGCCGGAATTGGTAAGAGTGCCCTGGTAAGATATCTGGCTTACAAGATGCAGACCAGGTTTTTCTGGGTGCCTATGCAGAGAGATACCGAGGCGCTTGACTTGATAGGCCGTTATGTTCCTGTTGTTCCTGTATGTGCTTGCGTTCCGCCTTCATCCTCTGAAGATGAAGCACCACCACGGGAGAGCGAAGAATGGGCCTGGATTCCAGGCCAGGTATTAAAAGCAATTGAAGAAGGCGGTATTCTTTTTCTTGATGATGTAAATTTAGCTCGACCCGACCAACTCAAATTTTTTAACTCTCTTCTTGACTATCATAGTACGGTATTTACGGCCTATTATGGAGGAAAACGACATACAATTTCCATTCATCCCAATTTCCGGATCTTTGTGGCCATGAATCCGACCAGTTATCAAGGAAGAGGAGAATTGGGAAGTTTCTTAAAACGTTTTCAAACCCATACCATGGAGCACCTTCCCCGTGAAGAATTAGAGGAGATTCTTACAGTTCTGGTCGAGAAGGCAGCCCCTGATTTAAAGAAAGTAGTTAAGCCGATGTTAGATCTCTATTATTTTATGCGCGATAATCTTATAAAAATAGGTCAAAATAAAGAGGTAAGAAGCCGGGCTAATGGACAGTATTATTTTAGTATGCGGGACCTATTATCCATGTTAGACTACATTAAAGAATTTAGGAATAAAGATGAGCCTTTAGCCGATACCTTTGGCTATGCCGCTAAATATGTCTTTCGTGACCGCTTAGAAATACAGATTGTCTCTGAGCGGGAAATTGAGGAAAATCCTCGCGCCGCTTATAGATTATATGACCAGTTTGATGAATTTCTGAAAAGTGTAAAGGTAGATGGCAAAACTCCAAATATGAAAAAGATTCTTTATTATGAAAATCTGGATGTTGATGAGGTAAAGGCCATGGCCTCCAAGAGTGTACTTGATTGGTTGACCTATTTAACGGATGAGGTCTTTCCCAAAACAAATTTGGCTAAAGAAGTAAAAAAACTTATTGGTTTATTACTGGATGATTTTCCCGAACGTAACTTAGCCTATTATCCTGCCTTTACTATCTTTCCTGAGAAAATGAGAGATAAGGCGATAGAGGAGTTAAAAAATTTTATTCTGGATAGATCTTCCAGTCAGATGAGTTTGGTGGATAAGTTTAAGGCAACAGAGGTCTTAATTGAGATTGCGGAGCATATTAAGACCGCTAAGGATAGCCTTAAGGCAATTTATCAAAATATCTCCCGCAGACCTATTTATCAGGACCCTTCTCTTCAGTTACTTTTCCAGGCCTATGTAGGCAGTGGTTTAGCTAAATACGATATCGAACCCTATGCCAATTTCCGGAGCGATCTTCAGGAATTATTGATTTCTTCCCTGCTTAAAGCTCCCGAGGTTCTGAGTAGAAAAGGAGAGAGAGGGGATTTTATTTTAACCCAGCTCATTCAATCCTTGGGCTGGTTAGGCATAAAGAATGAGCGGATTATTAGCTCTTTATGGGA
The DNA here is from genome assembly GCA_023818555.1 of Candidatus Omnitrophota bacterium. GTDB lineage: Bacteria > Omnitrophota > Gorgyraeia > DTHP01 > DTHP01 > DTHP01. The sequence continues at coordinate 390 of JAMWCG010000099.1, read as the reverse complement.
TCTTTTAAACGATGTTCAGAAGACCCCTCTTCAGCGTGCTACCGCAGCCAAAGTATTGGTGGAGATGGATGAGAGGCTTAAAGAGATAAAGGAGCTCTTCCTCAAATTAGCGGATGGAAAGAAAGTAGAGGAAGAAAAGACAGCTGGCCTGATTGCTGAACTGGCCCTTAATTCTAAAATGGTAGATCAGAAAGTTAGGCAGAAACTCAAGGAGCTTTCAGACCATACTGATTTAGAGATTGCCTTATCTGTTTTAGATTCCCGGTTAAGGCTTCAGTTAGAAAGAGAGGAGGCAGAAACTAAAATTACTCAACTTTATACCCAGACCGCCCAGAGGTCAATTGAAGAGAGAATAAAAGTGGCTTTAGTTATGCACAAATATGGACTTTT
>JAMWCG010000098.1:2520-4412 GCA_023818555.1 Candidatus Omnitrophota bacterium | reverse complement strand
AGAAATAAAGATGATTCTCACCCAGGTAAAGAATGGTTATGAAAATATTGCCTATTTCTTTCCATTCGTATCTACTCCCGAAGAATTAGATGCATTATTTACTATTCTGGAAGAAGAAGAAAAAAATATGGGAGTTTATCTCAAGAAAATTGGTATGATGACCGAACTTCCTTCTAATATAATCCTTGCAGACGAATTCGCACAAGTGATGGCAAAGCATGTCCAGAAGGTAAGAGCCGAGGCTGGTATTGAGCGCAAGATATTCTTCTCTTTTGGTACCAATGACCTCACTCAGACTACTTTCAGATACGATCGCGACGACCCTGCTTGGAAAGAACGTTTCCAGGAAGGAAGTAAAGAAATCATTGCCAGTATTAAACATGTGGTAGCGGTAGCTAAGAAGAATGGTATTGAAACAGGGCTCTGCGGACAGGCGATAGTGAAACTGCTTCAAACCGATCCAGAGACAGCAGAAGAAATTATTGCCTTATTAGGTTCTACTGGAGGCTCAACAGGGGTTGATTATTTAGGCTATGCTGATGCTGTAGCTCGTGCGGCCTCTGCTGATTTACATAATGGTTCCATAAGCCAACAAGAAGCGAGTAAAGCGCATGTGCTTGCTGAAGGCGTTTCTTCAATTAAGAAAGGCGCTGCCTCCCGACCACTCTATAAATTTGATGACTCCTATATAGGAGATTTTGTTCTTGTGGATCGGGTATTTGATCTGAATGATCCAGCCACCAGAGCTAAATTAGTCCGAATTGGAACTTTTATTGGAACTTCACAAATGATAGAACAGTTTAAAACTAATATTCAGAGAGCTATTCAAGCTGCCCAGGGGCTCAGTGATGAGAAAACCAAAGTTGCTTTACTTACAACCCTGAGGTCAATAGAGAGGATACCCACATTTGTAGTATCTCCAACTGTCTACTCTTCTCTAAATAGAGAAAAGGCAGGCACTGTGATTACAATTGATTTTGAAAGAGACAAAATTTACAGTGGGAAAATACCAATCGTTATTAAAGTTGATCTCACTGACCCTCTTGAGATACCAAGTGTGCGGGGCAAACCTGCTGAAATGAAAGTTAGTTTGATTAGTGCTTCTGAAATCTATAAGTCAGATGCTCTATCAAAATTGCATCCTTTGAATTTTGTTTACTATGCTAAGGGTAAACACATTGATCCCACAGCTCGTAGAAGAATTGATGGGATGCTTCGAGACAGAAAATTAACCTCGGCAGAAAGACTTTATATAACAATTATTAAGGAGCAGATTCTTAAAAGACAACAGGTCACCCCTGGAGGAGTGAAATTGGTGTATGCGACTGCGGATATGAACTCCTGGGACCTTGCCCAATTAGACTATCCCCTTGAAACACCTGCTCAGAATGAAGTAGTTAATCCTCCCATAGCATACGGAGGGTTAGCCAGATTGGTTGATGATAAACTTGAGTATAAAACCTTACTCAAATGGGAGTTTCAAGCCATAAAAGAACTGAAGGATGAAGGTTTTGATATTGCCTTACAATTTAATGATGTGCGTGAGGCTTTGTATTTGGAGAAAGCAATCGGCCTTTTGCAAAACATAGGTTTAGATAGTATTGAAATAGGGATGGATATCACTACACCCACTAATTATTTATTCCCTAAGGATTTTATGAAATATTTAAGTTTTATCAATATTGATGAGACAAAACTTGGGATAGCATTTCTCGCAGCAGACATACTTGGTAATCCACGGGTTGCCGAAGCATATCCACCCGAAGTAATTAGGAAGAATATCCAGAAGGTAATAAATATTCTTACTCTCGCAGCCGAGCAGAACAGAATAAAGCTTGCCCTGAATATTGGTTCTAAACCTTAATTAATCTTAACAAGATAATGCATTGTTA
>JAMWCG010000098.1:0-2510 GCA_023818555.1 Candidatus Omnitrophota bacterium | reverse complement strand
CCTTCGGGAGAGATAGAGAAAATTAAGATAATAGAGCCCATAGCAAAAGTAGCTGTCGAGACTCATAACCATCTTTGGCTATTTCCTTAATAAGTCTATAATTAAAAGTAAATTTCTTAAAGACCTCTCCTGAAGGAGAGGTCCTTGTTTTTAATATCTTTAGACTTACCCCCTATTTGGGCTATATTTAATGAGGGATACGGATATGAAAAGTGAGGGTTTTCATTTTTTATTAAGGAGCCTGATTTGTTTAGAATGCTTGTTGCTTCCTTTTAACTTTACTTCAGAGGCTATGCGCCGGATTAGAACCTTGGCTAAAATAACCAAGACGGAAAGAGAGATAAAGGTAACCCTGGGAGAAGAAGATATTTGGGATGTCTTCTCATCGCCTTCACATGAACCGCCATTTATTTCTTCCACTAACATTAAGTTTACTGACGGGCCTCCTCCTGGGTTCGAAATTAAAGTAGCTCATAAAGGCGAAGGCAGACCCGGTGACCCCCCAGAGTATAGAGGTAAAGGTGTCTTTGAGGTTTTTGAGTTGAATTTAGGAAATATTAAATTTTTTGAATTGGAGAAATATAAATTGTTAAATTTTTCTCTTAAGGTATTAAATACTAATAGACCTGAATTACCCATTACCCTCCATCTATACATAGATGTGCATAGAGCAATTCAGTCAGTCACGGACAGATGGCCTAATTTTATCTCTCAAAGGCCAAAAGGATATAAAGATTATGTTTTTACAGTGGGGGAAGATTTGCAAAATATCATTATTCCTTTAGAAGAAATTATCTATCCTGAACATTTAGAAGGGCTGATAAGATTGGGAAGGGAATTGGGTAAGGAAGTTCCCCTTATAATTACAATGCAAGAATGGGTATGGTCAGGCGAACAAACTGAATTTTTTGTGGGTAACCAATTTTATTTTGTTAAACCATAAGAATAAAAATCATAATTTCACCTTCTCTGATGAAGAGATGCTCAGGATAATTTTTAGATCCTGCGCGTTCCCGTAAACACCCAAATTAAAAGAAATGCGCTGGTCAGGAATTCTATTATTTTTATCTCTCCAGAGTCAAGTTCTTTCTCAGGATATTCTTTTTAAGCATCAGCTTCTTCGCCGGATAAGGTCTTTTGAAGAAATAATCTTACCTTCTGACCTGTTTTCTGGGAGGGAAATGGAGCAGGGACAACTCTTGGAGCATCTGAATAGAACCGGACCTGTTATGGTAGGAGTAGATTACTATAAAACAGGTAAAAAAGACTATCTTTTAATTTTGGCGCATAGAAAACATATCCTCGGAGATAATGAATTTATCTATCAGTTTCTTTCCGAGATTGGAACAGATAAAAAACAGAGTATAAAAGAAAAAGAATTTTTTGGTTATGTTGGATCTACATTTGGCTGGGATTATAGATATTATTGGCTAAAGGACAAAGATTCCCCCTGGGCAAAGAAATGGATTGATTTAGAGAAGGTTAGTGAGAGAATTAAAGTAGTTTTTCTGGGAAATGGGATAGAGTTTCCCGGGCCCTACCATTTAGAGAAAATTAATTTTTCTGGCAAAGCGGAAAGTTTTCTGGTGGTAAATACCGATAATCTTTCAGGGGTAAACTTATTTCAGATTTGTCTTCCTCTCTCCAAAAATGAAAAATCTATAATTACTTTGACCAGTGTTTTATCCTTCTATTTTGACTATAAAAGTTCGCATAAAGATTTTCCCCGCATCTGGATAGAATTTTATGATGCCCAGAATAAACAGATGGGAAGTAAATATCTTAGAGATTTCTCTCCCGAGAATAAATTTTTTAAAATCCCGTTTGACGAAATTATTTCTCCTCCTGACTTAAATAAAGAAGCATATCTGGCGGTGACTGTAAAATTTACTTCCCCGGGTATATTTTATATGAGGAGTGTGGGAATAGAATAAGAAATAAGTGATAATGCCGTCTTGCAAGAGATGATTAGCCGGATAGAGAAAGCAGTGGATAAAGGAGATAAGGCTGAAATATCCCAAATCATTTCCCACACCTCCTTGCTTAATCAAACCACGCATTGGGAGTTTGTTTTAGAACATTTGTCTGGTGAGGATTGGGAAGCTTTAGTTTATAATGCTTTAGGCATAACTTATTATCACCAATTGAGAGATTTCTCTAAGTCTGTTGAATTCCATATTAAAGCAGGGGAAGAATTTTTCAATTTTAGAGTAGATAAGTATGCAGGACTAAATTATGAAATAACCGGTGATATATACAAAAAACATTTGCATGATGAAGAAAATGCAAGGACATATTATTTAAAGGCAGGAGAAATGTATGAGGAGGCGGGTATGTTTGAGGATGCACAAAGATGTTATGAGAAAGCAGGTGGTTAATCACTCTCTAAAAAGGAGGAATAATTATGCGAAAGTCAATTCTTTTAATTACCCTGGTGGGAATAAATTTTATATTTTCCAATTTAGAATCAACTCCTTCTTTTCTATTTCGCAGGATAAAAGATAGAAATT
>JAMWCG010000097.1 GCA_023818555.1 Candidatus Omnitrophota bacterium | reverse complement strand
AGCCCAGGTTTTTATAAAAAAAATCATTAAATTTTTTTAGGAGATTTTTTGATTTTGGACTCAATTTATTCCCGGAGGTAACTTTAAAATCTAAAAACAATAATTAAGAGAATAATGATAAGCAGGATAATAATGATGTAAAAATCATAATAGTAGAAAAAATCGTATATCCTCTCTCGCCAGAAGTAATCAGCAACTTCTTTTCCTCTCCCCTCTGGAAGGGGGGTATCTTTTTTTCTCTTATAATTCTCAATATCCTCAAGCTTAAAACGAAGAAAATTCCCCCCGATGCGATAAGCAGTAAGCTCACCTCTCTCAGCAATTTTTACTACCTCTTCTTCTGCTCTGCCCAATATTTTGGCTGCTTCGGTAAGGGTAATAAATTTCCCCATTCTGAAAATTATGGATTAACTCAGTTTCCCTGAGGCTATCCATTCATCAACCTTTGCCTTTTCAAATTTCCAGACATCTCGTTCTTTAAAAGCAGGGATCTTACCCTGCTCAGCCCAGCTGGTTAAAGAAGCAATATCCACACTGAGATAATTAGCCATTTCTTCCAGGGAAAGCACAGATTTGGAATTAACTGTCTCTAAGGGCATCTGACATACTCCGTTAAAAATTGCTCCCCGTTCTATGTGCAAAAGGGGGGTTTTAATCTCCGCTTTTACCTTGGCGGGGGGAATAATCCTCAATTCCTGAGTGGCGATGAGCATTCCGTTTACCTTACCGGCAATAACCATTTCCTCACTTACGATTTCCGCTTTTACTTCTGCATTCTCTCCGATAATCAGTATTCCTTTTGTTTCCAGTTTCCCTTCAAATTTCCCCTGGATTCTTAAAGTAACTGGGTCCTTGAAAACTAAATTACCTTGCATACTGGCATCAATATCTAAGATATTGGCTTCTTCTTTTTTACCTTTTCTTAAAACAGGCATCTTTTCACCTCCTCTTTTTAAAAACTCAAATAACCAATTTTTTTATTCCCAGTTTGCTTTATAAACTCCTTTAATATTCATAATTTTATATAAGATTTCATCGTCATATCGCGAGGTAAGAAGTTTTAGCCACATCTTTAAAATTATTTTATCTTCCGGCGAACGCAGAATATCAAAATCCCTGATCTCTACATCGTAATCAGAAAGAACTCTTCTGATTTCTTCAAGAGGGTTAATTTCTTTATTGGTTTCTATCTCTATAAATTTGTACCAGTCTTTTCTCAACCACATCTTCTCCAATTTATTTAAAGCTACCAAAGCGAGCAAGGCAAAAAAGGTGGTAAAATAAGCCGCCTTATAAAAACCTGAACCTATGGCTAATCCCAAACCTGCCACCGTCCAAAGACTGGCCGCGGTAGTTAATCCTCTTACCGAAGCACGAAAACGTAAAATCGTCCCTGCTCCTAAAAAACCTATCCCACTTACTACCTGAGCGGCAATGCGTGCAGGGTCAACCTGGGCTAAACCTTTATAAATTTCATAAAGATACATAGAGGTAAACATAATCAGGCAGGAACCCAGACAGACTAAGATATGAGTTCTTAAGCCGGCAGCCCGGCCGTGAGCTTCCCTTTCCAAACCAATCAAGCCACCCAATCCCACGGAAAGGATTAGGCGGAAAATAATCTCTTTATCTGAAAGCATAGTATACTTATAGGATAATTATATTTCTAAAACCGGTTTCGGTTCAAGAGAATAATCGGATTTTATTTTCTCCAATTTAGACAACCTGTACCCCAATCCCGCCACCATAGCAGCGTTGTCCACAGAGAGTTCTGGAGGAGGGAAGAAAACTTCTATCGCCTCTTTTTTAGCCATCGTTTCCATTCTCTCCCGAAGCAAGGAATTTGCACTCACCCCGCCCCCCAGAATCAGGCTCCGCACTCTCTTCATTATACACGCCTGGCGGGCTTTTTCAACTAAAACTTCAAAAACTATTTCTTGGAAACTGGCACAGAGATCAGAAATTTCGTTTTCCATTAATCCTGACTTGCGTTCAGACGGATGATTACTATTTGCCATCTTTTTTTTTACATAATATAAAACCGCGGTCTTTATACCGCTAAAACTAAAATCTAAGGAGTTTTTAAGTTTTGCACATTTAAAAGGAATTTTTTGCTTGCCTTTTTTCGCCCACTTTTCAATAAGGGGCCCACCCGGAAAACCCAAACCCAAAATTTTTGCCACCTTATCAAAAGCTTCTCCACAGGCATCATCCCGGGTTTTTCCTAAAAGTTCCAAATCATTAAATTCTCTAATGTAGTACAATTCTGTATGACCTCCAGAAACCACTAAACCGATTGCGGGAAGCCGTGGTTCTTTAACCAGAAAGGAGGCATAGAGGTGGGCAAGGATGTGATTCACCGGAATGAGGGGAACCCCCAGAGAAAAACTTATCGCTTTTGCTACATTTATCCCTACCATCAATGCTCCGGAGAGCCCGGGACCATAGGTAACCGCTACGAAATCTAAATCCTTAAAATCCACACCTGCCTTTTTCACCGCTTCATCTAAAAGAGGAAGAATATATTCCAAATGGTATCTACTGGCTGCTTCAGGAATTATCCCGCCAAATCTTTGGTGAAATTCCAGACTGGAACTTACCAGGTTAGAAAGAACTTTTTTTCCTTCTTCTACCACTGCACAGGAAGTTTCATCGCAAGATGTTTCTATGCCCAAAACTAACTTCATTCTACTAATTCTGAAAGATAGACAAATTCAATCCCCTCCTCTTTTAGCAGAGGAAGGGTCTCTTTCAAAACTTCCAGGGTTTTAGGACGAATATGTCCGATACCCACTGCATAACCTTTTATCCGCGCAACTTCAGCGAGCTTATGCAGCTGCCCTTTTATGTATTCTGTATCATCTATGTTATCTAAAAAGATATCACGCTTAGCGAATTTTAATTCTATCTGCTGGGCAATCTCCTGACAGACAGACCGGTTAGTAACCAGGCTGTCCAAGAAATAAAAATTCTTTTGCTTAAGTTCATTTAAGATTATTTCCATGACCCTTTTATCCTCGGTAGCCTGTGACCCCTGGTGGTTGGAAACCCCTTTTAAATAAGGAACACTTTTAATAGCACTGTCTAAGAGTTTTAATATTTCTCGTGCTGACATTGAAGTGGTGATGGTAAATTTCTCCTGAGGTTCAGATTCTTCGTTCTTGGCTTCCAGGGGAAGATGGAGAATTACTTCTTTACCGGAATTATGCGCGAGCTGAGCAATCTGGGTAGAATAGGTGAGATGGGGTAGGATGGAAAAGGTTATGGGTTGAGTAAGATTCAACCAAGAATCAATGTTTCTTATATTGTAACCGAAATCGTCAATTACAATAGCTACTTTGGCTTTTTTAAGCACCGGGATTATACGAGTGATTTCTTTTTTAAGCGGACGCAGGATGAGCGTATAGAGTTTAATATTTCTATAACCAATCTCCAGAAGATATATTTTCTCTTTGAGATTCTTCTCCCAGGAAAGAATGCGTAAGCCTCTGTGCGCTCTTAATCTCTTCTCCAGATTGACACGGAAAGCATCAAAAGAAAAGTCAGGAGAAACATTGTATGTTTTAGTAATAATCTCTATCTGTCTAAATCTTATCTTCCTAATTTTATGAGATTCTTTAATTAAATCCGCAGAGTCAACTTTAAACTCGGCTAAGGTATTTTTAAGCAAACCATCTATCTCTAATATTTTTTTATTTATCCCCATTGGTTTAATAAACAGCCAATAGGAAAAAATCAAGATAATCCCCCAAATGAATAGTTTAAATCTTAAATTCATTTCTTCATCCAATGGCTATAAACCTTTAAACCTTTTAAGAGGTCAATAGCTCGTTGAATCTGGTTATCGTAAACCGGCTTGCTCTCTTCCAGTACAAGCTCCCCCTTCTCTTTCTCAATCTGTTCAAATATTTGTTCAGACTTAATTGCTTCTTTCTTTTCTTTTGTCTCTTCTATTAAAGAGACTTGCACATCCGGAGATATTCCCACTCCGTGGATAGGATTACCGGCGGGGGTAAAATATTTTGAGGTGGTAAGCCTTATTGCTGAACCATCCTTAAGAGGAATGACTGTCTGAACCGAACCCTTCCCAAAAGTCTTCTCTCCTAAGAGGACTGCACGGTTATAGTCATGAAGACAGCCTGCCACAATCTCTGATGCGGAAGCACTCCCTTCGTTAACCAAGATTACCATCGGATAATCAAGATGCGATTTTTTGGCTTTTGCCAGGAATTCTAAGTTCTGATTAGCCACCCTCCCGCGTGTAGAAACTACGATTTTACCTGGCTCTATAAACTTCTCAGCTACTGCTACTGCTGCATCTAAGAGACCTCCGGGGTTATTCCTTAAATCAAGAATTAAACCTTCCATTCCTTCTGCTTCCAGTTTATTGAGTGCCTCTTCCAGGTCTTTACCGGTCTTTTCCTGAAACT
>JAMWCG010000096.1:3253-4483 GCA_023818555.1 Candidatus Omnitrophota bacterium | reverse complement strand
GGATGAGGATTCTGTACTTATTGAAAAGGTCTTTCATTTTAATTATAGCATTAAAGATATGAATCCCATTGCTGTGGAGAGAGGGTTTACAGAAAGATATATCCTTAAAGGTAAGAAAGAACATTTAGAGGAAAGGATTCTCTCTGCTTTTGAAAGGATTTCTAAGGATAGTGATTTAGTAATCATTGAAGGAACCGGACACGCAGGGGTAGGCTCTTGTTTTGACTTTTCCAATGCCAGGGTAGCCAAAATATTAGATGCTCCGGTTATCCTTATTTCCTCAGGAGGAATAGGTAGACCCATTGATGAGATTCTATTGAACAGAGCCTTATTTGAGAAAGAGGGAGTAGAAATCTTAGGAGTGGTAATCAATAAGGTGCTTAAAGAGAAATACAGAAAGGTTCGGCGTTTAATAAAATTGGGGCTTAAAAGACATAATATACAACTCTTGGGAGTGATTCCCTATCTTAAGATTTTAGGAGCTCCCACAATAAGACAAATAGCTGAGGAATTGAATTTTAAATTTCTTAATCTTTCTGCGGGAGGGGATAATATAGTAAAAAAGATTATCGTGGGAGCAATGGAGCCCCATGAGGCATTCAATTATTTTGCAGAAGGTTCTTTATTGATTACTCCCGGAGACCGTGAGGATATTATCTCTTCGGCGATGAGTTTTCATCTTATAGGTAAAAGAGAGAAAGGTATCGCCGGGATTTTGCTTACCGGTGGGCTTATCCCCCACAAAAAAATCTTAGAATTTATCTCTTTGGCAAAGATTCCCATTCTGTTGGCTAAAGAAGATACCTATACAGTTGCTTCCCGTGTTCATGACCTCAGTGTAAAGATTAGGCCGGAGGACAAATTAAAGATAAAAGAAGTCAATACCCTCATAGAAAAATATGTTGACCTTACTCTCCTCATTAACTTTTTGAGTTATTAATTATGCTTATTCCCAAAATAACTATCTATAGACTCTCTCTCTACCTAAGGTTTTTGGAACGAATAGAAGAGGAAGGAAGGCAGTACATTTCTTCTTGTGAATTGAGTAAAAAAATAGGGATAAGCGATGCCCAGATAAGGCGGGATCTAAGTTATTTTGGAAAATTTGGTAAAATAACCATATTCAACATTATCCTTTGATCTTAAATTTAATTATTTTCATATCTTTAACATTGAAAACATTTTCAAAATTCTTAAATCCTGCAATACTGCCAGAATTACCATTAATCT
>JAMWCG010000096.1:0-3243 GCA_023818555.1 Candidatus Omnitrophota bacterium | reverse complement strand
TAAAAGTAGACTTGGCTACTCTATAAAAGCCTTAGAAAAAAATATCCGTAAAATCTTAGGGATTGATAATCGTATTTGGAAGGTTGCTCTAATTGGGGCAGGGAATTTAGGGAGAGCCCTCTTTTCTTATAAAGGTTTCCGCAAGAGGGGATTTCTCATAAAAGGGGTATTTGATGCTGACCCCCGAAAAATTGGCAAGGATTTAAAGGGGATAAAGATTGAGGATGTGAAGGATTTGCTCAAAATAAGTAAAAGGAAAAAATTTGATATTGCGATTATTGCGGTTCCCGGAGAAAATGCTCAGGAAGTTGCTCAGAAGATAGTAAAGGCAGGTATAAAAGCAATTCTAAATTTTGCTCCTGTGAGGCTAAAAATTCCTAAAAGGAATATCTTAAGAAATGTAGATTTATCTATGGAGCTGGAGAATCTCTCTTTTCATCTGAGTAAAGGAAAATGAGAATTATTTTTTTCCTAATCCTTTCTCTTTTAGGATGTAGTCCAAAGATGGGAATTATAGAAAAAAAGGAATTTGTTTTAGGGACCTTGGGAGAAGTTATTTGTGTGGGGAATAGAGATTTATGTAGAGAGAGTGTAAAGAGAGCTTTTCAGGAGATGGAAAGACTTGAAGACATCCTGTCTTATTTTAAAAAGAATTCGGATATAAATTTGCTAAATAACTCTCAAGGAAGTCCGGTATCCGTAAAAGAGGAGACTTTTGAGGTTGTCAAAAAAGCAATAGAGATTTCTCAGAAAACTGAAGGAGCTTTTGATATTACGGTCTCTCCGCTATTAAAAATCTGGGGGTTTTATGAAAGGGAAAAACCTTTTCCAGAGGTCCCTTTAGAATTAATAAAAGAAAAACTCCCTCTTGTAGGTGGAGATAAAATTATTCTTGAGGAAATGAAAAAAACCGTAACTCTAAAAAATTCCTCCATGGCCATTGATCTGGGAGGAATTGCTAAGGGTTATATTGTGGATAGGGCAATAGATATTCTAAAAAAAGCGGGAGTTAAAAATGCCTTAGTCAATTTAGGGGGAGACATTTTCTGTTTAGGTGAAGGAAAAGATAAAAGAGGCTGGAGAGTGGGTATCCAGGACCCTCTAAATTCCCAGAAAATTGTTGCCACTTTAAATCTAAAAGACAAAGCCATTGCCACCTCAGGCCAGTATGAGAATTTCAGAGAAATTCAAGGAAAAAGATTTGGCCACATAATTGACCCTAAAACTGGTTATCCCGTAGAAAACAATATCTTAAGTGTTACCATAGTGGCGGATAATTGTCTTACTGCCGATGCCTTAGCCACTGCCATCTTTGTTCTGGGAAAGGAGAAGGGAGAATCTGTTTTGCAGGATTTTTCTGCAGAGGCAGTAATTATCACCCGTGCGGAAAAAGGAGAGCATCTTTGGGTGAGTCCGGGATTAAAAGGGAAAATCTCTTATTATTGAGATGTTAAAAAATATCCTCTTAGCCTTTATTCCTCTCTTTGTGGCTGTGGATGCTATAGGTTTAATTCCTATTTTTATTAATTTGACCCAAAAATTCCCCTTAGAAAAGAGAAAAAGAATAATCCGTCAATCTCTCTCTACCGCCTTTTTCGTGGCTACAGGATTTCTCTTCTTAGGGAAATTTATCTTTTCTCTTTTGGGTATAACCATTTCTGATTTTCTCATTGCCGGAGGAGTTCTCCTTTTTATTTTAGCCATAAATGATTTGCTCGCTCATAAAGAGAAAGTTTCTTTTTCTTCAGATACTTTGGGCGTGGTTCCCATAGGAGTTCCTTTAATTGTTGGTCCCGCAGTGCTTACCACCTCTTTGATTATTGTGCATACCTATGGTCTTTTCCCTACCTTGATTTCTCTAACTATAAATATTTTACTTACCGGATTTGTCTTTTCTTTTTCTTTACAAATTATTAATTTCTTAGGAGAAGGAGGAACGAAAGCCCTTTCCAAAATAACCAGTCTCCTCCTGGCAGGGATTGCGGTGATGCTTGTGCGTAAAGGATTCTTGATGATTTTTAATTATAAGCCATTTTAGTTATTGCTTGACAGAGTTATTTAAACAAAATATAATAAAATTAATATGAGTATAGAGAAGAAATTATTGGGAGATATTCTTTTAGAAAATGGTTTTATTACCAGAGAAAATCTGGAGGTTGCTCTTAATGAGCAGAGAAAAACCGGTGCCCGTTTAGGACAGATTCTTCTCAAATTAGGATTTGTTACCGAAAAACAACTCGCTACCTCGCTTGCCCAGCAATTGAACCTTCCCCTGGTTGACTTAGACAATGAAAATATAGATAAAGAGGCAATCTCTTTAGTGAAAGAGGATTTCTGCACAAAATATAGACTCATTCCTCTGCAATTGGAGGGGGGAGTGCTTAAAGTGGCCATGGCAGACCCCTTAGATGTCTATGCCATTGATGAACTGGCAAAACAGACCGGATACAGGATTGAAACCCTGGTTAGTTATGAACGCCAGATTGTTCAGGCGATTGATAAATATTATGGTCACTATAGTCCCGTGGATAAAATTATTAGTGAACTGGAACAGAGAGCAGAGGTCAAGGCAGAAGAGGTAGCGCTGGAGGAGGAGAGAAAAGACATTACTGCTATTGAAGAGGCGGCACAACAGGCTCCCATTGTTAATCTGGTAAATACGGTTCTGGCTACGGGGATAAAGCTCCATGCTTCCGATATCCATGTTGAGCCACAGATAGACCATGTGCGCGTGCGTTATCGTGTAGATGGAATTCTCCAGGAAGGAGCGAAATTGCCCAAAGAGACTGAACTTCCGGTGGTTTCCAGAATAAAGATTATGTCCAAGTTAGATATCGCTGAAAGAAGGATTCCTCAGGATGGAAGGATTAAGGTGAGGATTGGAAACGATGATGTGGATATGCGTGTAGCCACTTTACCGACCATGCATGGAGAAAAGGTGGTAATGCGGATTATTGAGACAAGTCGTGTTTATGTAGATTTGGCTAAAATTGGTTTTCAACCTGAGACCTTAGCCAGATACGAAAAACTAATTTCTCGGCCCCATGGAATTATCTTAGTTACAGGACCCACAGGGAGTGGAAAAACCTCAACTCTTTATGCCTCCTTAAATAAAATAAATTCTCCAGAAAAAAATATTGTGACCATTGAAGACCCCATTGAATTTCCCCTTCCTGGAGTAAATCAGGTTCAGATTAATCCCAAAGCAGGACTTACCTTTGCTTCAGGCTTGCGGGCTTTCTT
>JAMWCG010000095.1 GCA_023818555.1 Candidatus Omnitrophota bacterium | reverse complement strand
AGAAATTCTCAACAAGGAGATGGACCCTTTGAAAGGAACCCTCCTGAAGAGTGCTTTTAGACTTAAGGATAAAAGAGGGAGAGAAGCAGAGATTGAAATCTGGAGTTATTCAGGGAATGTGCTCTATAGAAGGAAAAAGTAAAAAAGGTTTTTTTCTTTTAGAGGTGCTTTTTATTGCTTTAATCTTAGGGATAATTGCGGTCCCCTTGATTCACTCTCTCAACAGTATCCTGCGCGCCTTTAAGATTTCCAATGATTTTACGCGTTCCATATATCTGGCAGAGGCGATTCTTTTTCAAGAGGTAAAAAGTCCTGGAGAATTGGCTAAAGAAGGGGAGTTTCCTGCTCCCCATAAAGGATTTCGCTGGGAATTGGAGAAGAAATTTGATAAATTCAGTGGTCTCTATGAGGTAAGGGTAAGAATAAAAGACAAGAAGAGGGTATATGCGGAACTGGTCACTCTGGTTAAGGGAAAATAAGGGTTTTTCTTTCTTAGAGGTTTTGATTTCTACAGTGATATTGTCCATCTTGGTCTTAATTTTTTATACTCTGCTCTGGACAGGAACAAAGATTAGCAAACGCTCCCGGGAGATTGCGGAAAAATATGCTGGAGCAAGGGTGGTTTTGGAGATTATGGCAAAAGAATTGCGTTCTGCTTTCCCTTTCAGTTTCCGGGAATTTCCCAATTTTGTGCTTGAGTCCGGGGGAGAAAAACTAATTTTCTGGAATACGGTTCCTGATGAAATGGAAGTGCGTGCTCAGTATCCTTTTCAATTTTACCGCATCCATTATTATATGGACAAGTTAGAAACTGGTGAAGATGTGCTCTATAAGAAAATAGAACCTTTCCCTCCCGGAGAATACGAAGAATTCTCCGGGCCAGTTTTTAAAGCAAAGTTTAAATTTTTAGTGGGAGAGACGAAAAAAATTGATAAAGAAGAGTGGGATGAGCCGGTGTTAATCCCCGAGGCAGTAAAAATAATCCTGCAGCTGGAGGAGGGTAATGTTCTGGAGAGGGTGGTTTATCTTCCCTATGCGCAAAAATTCTAAGGGGGTAATTACCCTGGTGCTTTTGTGGGGGATAATTCTTTTTGTGCTTGTAATTATTGGTCTTACTTTTCGTTCCTACTTAGAGATGAAGATGGTGGGGATGAGTGAGGAGCGCAGTCGGGCTTATCTTGCCGGTTGGGCAGGGATACAGAGGGTGATGGAAATTTTAAGAAATGACGACCCGGCTATAGATTCCTTCCAGGATTTCTGGGCAAAGGAAGAGATTTCTGGAGAGGTTGAAACGGGGAAATTCAAAGTAGAGATTATCTATGATGAGGAAAGATTCATTGACCTTAATTTCGCGGATGAGCCTCTGCTTAAGCGGGTTTTCGGAAATGACCCGGTTTTGGTTCCTTCTCTGCTTGACTGGCGGGATGAAAATGAAGTTCCCCGACCCAATGGAGCAGAATCTAATTATTATGCGCAATTTGGTTATCAGGCAAGAAATGGTTTTTTAAGGAATAGTTACGAGATAAACTGGATAAGAGGTGGGGAAAGGTTTAGGGATTCTCTGCCGGCTCCCGATGGCCCGGGGATGGAAGCACTTTTTGAAATTAAGGGTTTAGATTGCCATCCCCATAATCCCCCTCAGCCTCCCCGACCGGGGGATCCGGATTGGGAACCCCATCCTCCCCTTCCCCGGATTCCACCGGGAGTTCCTGATCCCACTATACCACCACCTGCGCCTCCCCGACAGCCGGGTGAACCGATTACTTATGCGGAGTATACCGTTTATGGAGATGGTTTGAATAATCTCAATACCGCCACCTTTCATGTGCTGGTTGCCTTAGGCTTTTATCCTTCGTTAGCAGAAAAAATAGTTGCCTATAGAAATGCAGGCTATTTTTTTACGCACATTGATACCCAATATATTGCCGAAGAATTGCGGAATAAAAAGATAGGTTGTTCTCCTGAAGAGGAAGCCAATCTTCGCTGGGTAGTAAACACAGGAAGGCTAAAGGTTAATTCCTCCTTTTTCCGGGTAATCATTCGTGCAGAGGCAGAAAGAGAGGCGAAATATCAAGCGGTGGCAGTGATTCAGCGCACAGGGACTAAACCCGCGGAACAGAGATGTCAAATAATTGCTTGGTGGGAGATTGGTTGGTGGTAGGATGGCTTTAGTTACCGGGATAGAAATAGATGACCGGCACTTAAAGGTTATTCAGGGAGAAAAAGAAGAAGCCGGGGTTAAAATCAACAAGTTTTTCCTGCTCAATTTTAGTCTGCTCAGCCAGGATTCCGCGCAGATTGTTTCTTCTTTGAAAAAACTCAATCTCTCCCTCCGCAGGGTTGTTCTTTTTATCCCTCGCACAAAATTCTCTGTGCATTATGTTTCCTTTCCCACTCAGAATCCTGCCGAATTGAATGAGATGGCAAAGTTTCGTGCTAAAAGGCAACTCCTTTATACCAAAGAGGAGATTATGCACGGTTTCCGCGCAATTGGCAGGGATGGGACAGGAACAAAGACTATGCTTTTGGTGGTGAGGGAGACCGTGGTGCAGAATTATCTTAAGGTCTTTAATGAAGCAAGAATTAATGCTTCTATTGTTACCCTCAATGCCTTGGGACTTGCCAATTGGTTTGGCTTAATTTTCCCCCGGCAGGAGAAAGATATCTGTCTTATAGACTTAGACAATTATTCTACGCTGGTTTCTATTCTCAATAAAGGAAAACTGGTCTTCTCTCGTGAAGTGAATAAAGGCTGGGAACAGTTTAAAAGTGAGGAGTTGCATCTGGGAGAAATTGCTTCGGAAATTCAGTATACCCTTTCCGCCTATGAAAAGGAAGAATTTGGACCGAAGATTGAAGAGTTTTTGGTTACGGGAGCAGTTAAAGGAGGGGAGAAGCTGGCTAAGACTTTGCAAGAAACTTTAGGGAGAGAGGTAAAGTTTTTATCCTCCCTGGAGAAATTTAGTTTAGAAAAAGCAGCAGGGGAAGAGATTTCTCCTTACGCGGAAGGATATTCCCTGGCAAAGGTTCTTGGCTGTTTTGCGGAAGATGAGGAATTTGAGATTAACCTTATTCCTAAGGTAGAGAAAAAGCCAAGGGTAAGCAAGATTTCCCTTCCGGCACTTTCTCCTCTGGGCAGAAAATTTCTCATTTATCTCTGGTTTTTTTCCTCTCTGGGATTTATTTTTTTCTGGGAAGCCTATCGGCAGAGAACCTATCTCAAGCAGTTACGCACCCAGTTTAAACTCGTGAGTAAAAGAATTGAAGTCTTAGAAGATAAGCAGAAGATAATCAACCTTATCTTAACCCACTTACGCCGGCCAGTCTCTTTTCTAAAAGTTTTCAAAGAATTGAGCGTAAAGCTCCCTCCCCGCACCTTTATCCAAAGATTAGATTTTCGTGCTTCCCGGAAAGAAATGAAAATCAGTGGCATGGCGGGTTCTTCTCTGGAGATTACCCAGTTAATGGAAAATCTGCAAAATTCTCCGCTCTTTAAGAATGTAAATCAGAAATATGTGCGGGCGGGTAAAGAGGGATATACTTTTCAAATAGATATTGAGATAAAATGAAGCATAAAGAAATTCTCACCGCTTTAAAAAAGTACCAACTCTTAATTACATTTGCCGGAATATTCTTGATTTATCATTTGGCAATTTCCCCTTACTTTACTAACTATAAACAGAATAAATTAGAGATAAAAAACCTGGAAGCCAAACTCATTAAAGCACTTCCCTTACTTGCCGAAGAAGAGACGGTTAATTCCCTCTACGCCGGTCTTAGGGAAATCATTCCCCTACAGACCAGTGGGGGGAGGATTGACTGGGATAAATTGAGCAGTGAGGTTTACAATGCTTTATCTACTTTAGCCGGGAAATATAATGTAAAAATACTCAATTATCGCCCCCGTTTGGAACAGTTGAAAAAGTCAACCTCTGCAGAGCCTACAAAAGAAAAAAAGAGGTCTGCTCAGCGTGAGAAGAGCGCATCGCGCAGTTTCAAACCCATGGAGATAGACTTAGACTTGGAAACCGGGCTGGTGGATTTTTTAAGGTTTGTCTATGCCATAGAATATTCCGCACAGTTGATGGAAGTGGAAGAGGCAGTGCTTACTGCCAGCGGGAAAAAGGGGATCTCTATTAAAATAAAGGTAAAGTCTATTGTAAACCATTGTCGTGTAGAAGTTTCTCCATATCCAAATGTTCCTGCTCATAATGTTTATTGGGGAATAGGGTATAATTATAGAATGACAGCTTTACAAGCAGCTATGGGAATCGTTCAACTTAAAAGACTTGATAAATTCATAGAAGCTAGAAGAAAAAATGCAGAATATTTAACAAAAAATTTGAAGGGAATTATAGGTATTAAACCACCATTTGTTTCAAAAGATGTTAAGCATGTTTATTGGGCTTATGGAGCTTTAATAATTGAAGAAGAGCTTGGAATTTCAAGAGATAAATTTGCAGAAGCACTTTTTGCAGAAGGAATTAGAGCAGAAGGATATTGCCCGATAC
>JAMWCG010000001.1 GCA_023818555.1 Candidatus Omnitrophota bacterium | reverse complement strand
TCAGCGCAGCGAGATTGTGGAGGTAGAAGAGCCTTTTGAGGAGGGGCAGAAGGGTTCCTCGGCAATGCCCCATAAGCGCAATCCTGTTCTCTCTGAAAGGGTCTGTGGATTGTCCCGGCTTTTGCGTTCCTATGCACAGGCAGGGATGGAAAATATTAGTCTCTGGCATGAGCGAGACATTAGCCACTCCTCAGTGGAAAGGATAATTCTACCGGATGCAACTATTTTATTGGACTATATGCTCAATTTAATGATTTACATTTTAGATAAACTTATTGTCTATCCTGAGAATATGCGTAATAATTTGAAAAAGACGGGAGGGCTTATTTTTTCCCAGAGGGTTCTTTTAGCTTTAATGAACAAAGGGTTGTCTCGGCAGAAAGCATACGATTTGGTTCAGAGAGACGCCTTTATTTCCTGGAGAGATAAGCGAGATTTTCAGGAAATTTTGATCAGGGATAAAGAAATTCGTAAATATTTAGAAGAGAGAGAGATTCGTGCTCTCTTTGATTTAAATTTTTATCTCCGCAACATTGACAAGGTCTTTCACCGTTTAGGGTTATAGATGATTTATTCCATAGAAGTGAAAATTAAAGAGGATTTTTTTGACTCTCATAGAGAGGGACTAAAGAGAGATATCCTTGATTTAGGCATCTCTTCTGTGCAGGCTGTAGAAGTGGCACAGATTTATTTTTTAAAGGGAGAGGTCTCAGAAAAAGATTTGAAAAAAATTTGTATAAATCTGCTTACTGACCCGCTTACCCAGGAATTTAAAATTAGCGCATCACTATCTCAGCAGGCCTGCTCAGCAGGAGAATTTATATTTGTCGTGGCTTACAATCCTGGAGTGATGGACCCTTGGGAAGAATCTACTTTAAAAGGGATACGGGATTTGGGAATAGAAGGAATTGAAGCGATAAGAACTGCAAAGAAATATGTGCTGAAAGGGATTCTGACCCAAAAGGAGTTGAATTTTATCCTGGACAAACTTCTGGTGAATAAAACTGTTCAGCATATTTTGGCTAAAGATACAGATTTTATTTTTGGGAATCCCGAATATAAATTTAAATTGATTACTGTGGATATTCTCTCTGCAGATAAGAAAAAATTGAGAGAGATAAGTCTCCAGGGGCAACTCTTTCTAAATGATGCGGAGATGTTTCAGATTAAGAAATATTTTGAGAAAATCAGGCGTAACCCTACAGACTGTGAGTTAGAGACAATCGCCCAGACCTGGTCAGAACATTGTAAACATAAGACCTTAAGGGGGAGGATTGAATATAGAGAAGTAACCAGTAACCAGAGAAGATTAGTCAAAAAAATCAATAATCTGTTAAAAGAGACAATAATGAAAGTTACTGAAGAATTGCATAAGCCCTGGTGTGTATCAGTTTTTAAAGACAATTCGGGGGTGATTCGTTTTGATGAAGATTATAACATTTGTTTTAAGGTAGAGACCCATAATCATCCCTCTGCCTTAGAGCCGTATGGAGGAGCAAATACGGGGATTGGAGGGGTGATTCGTGACCCCTTAGGGACAGGCTTGGGAGCAAAACCCATTGCCAATACGGATGTTTTCTGTTTTGGACCTCCGGATTATCCTTATGGGAAATTACCTCCGGGGACCCTTCATCCTAAAAGGATTATGAAAGGAGTAGTTGCCGGAGTAAGAGATTACGGGAATAAAATGGGGATTCCCACCGTAAACGGTGCAGTTATATTTGATGAGTGCTATATCGGAAATCCTTTGGTCTACTGTGGAACAATAGGATTAATTCCTAAAGATAAGTCTTTTAAGAAAGTAGTTCCCGGGGACCTGATTGTGCTTGTGGGAGGAAGGACGGGGAGAGATGGAATTCATGGAGCAACTTTTTCTTCGGCAGAATTAACTGTGGAGTCAGAAAAAATTTCTGCCTCGGCAGTGCAGATGGGAAATCCCATCACAGAGAAGAAGATGGTGGATACTCTTTTAAAAGCAAGAGATTTGGGGCTTTATCATGCAATTACTGATTGTGGGGGAGGAGGACTTTCTTCCGCCGTAGGTGAAATGGGCGAAAACTGTGGGGCACGCGTAGATCTGGATAAAGTTCCTCTGAAATACAAAGGGCTTTCCTATACAGAAATTTGGATTTCTGAAGCCCAGGAGAGGATGATTCTGGCAGTGCCGGAGAAGAATTTGGATAGACTCTTAGAGATTTTTGAGCAAGAGAATGTAGAAGCAAGCGTGATTGGAGAATTTACCAATGATAAACATTTACGGCTCTTCTACACAGGGAATTTAGTCTGTGATTTGGAAATGGAATTTCTCCATCACGGACTTCCCGATATTGTGCGCAAAGCAGTTTGGGAAAAGAAAAAATTTCCTGAACCGAGATTTCCTTGTCCTGAAGACTTAAACAATATTCTTTTAAAAATCCTTTCTTCTTACAATGTCTGTTCTAAGGAGTGGATTATTCGTCAATACGACCATGAAGTTCAAGGAGGTTCGGTCATCAAACCCTTAGTGGGTATAAATAATGATGGTCCTTCGGATGCGGCGGTAATCAGACCAAGACTTGATTCCCCAAAAGGGATAGTTATTTCCTGTGGCATAAATCCTAAATATGGAGAAATTGACCCCTATTGGATGGCTGGTTCTTGTATTGATGAAGCATTGAGACAGATTATTGCTGTAGGTGGTTCTCTGAAAGAGGTAGCAATCTTAGACAATTTCTGCTGGGGAAATACAAACAAACCTGACCGCTTAGGCTCCCTGGTGCGTTGTGCCTTTGGTTGTTATACTATGGCTAAAGATTATGGAGTTCCCTTTATTTCCGGAAAGGATAGTTTAAATAATGAATATAAGATTGGTAAAAAATCCATTTCCATACCCGGGACCTTGCTCATTTCTGCAATCGGGATAATCGAAGATGTTTCCCATTGCATTACTTTGGATTTGAAGAACCCTAAAAATTTAATCTATATTGTGGGAGAAACTTTTCCGGAATTGGGAGGTTCTGAATATTATCATCTTCTGGGATATTTAGGAAACAGCGTTCCCCAGGTTAATCCTAAGAAAGGCAGGAGATTGATGGAGGCTCTAAGTAGAGCCATAAATAAGGGATTGGTTTTATCTTGTCATGATTGCTCAGAAGGAGGAATAGGAGTAACTCTGGCGGAGATGGCTTTTTCGGGAGGATGGGGAATGGAGATATTTTTGGGAGAAGTGCCCTATAAAATCAAAAATTTAAGAAATGATTTTATTCTTTTTTCGGAATCAAATACGAGATTTATTGTGGAGGTGGAGAGGAAAAAAAAGAAGGAATTCGAGAAAGAGTTAAGAGGAATTCCCTTAGGTTTGCTGGGTTGCGTTTCTGAGGATAGATTTTTAAAGATTTATGGAGTGGATGGTAAAATGATTATTTGTTTAGATATAGATACTCTAAAAGAGGCGTGGCAGAGCCCTTTAAAATTATAGAAATGAGGAAACCCAAGGTAATTGTCTTGCGTACCGCTGGAACAAACTGTGATGGTGAAACTGCTTTTGCCTTTGAAAGAGTAGGGGCAAGGACTGAACTTGTGCATATAAATCAAATTATAAGAAAAGAAAAGAGTCTCTTAGAATACGATATCTTAGCCATCCCCGGAGGATTTACTTATGGAGATGATATTTCGGCAGGAAAAATACTAGCTAATGAGTTAAAATATATTTTAAGGGAAGAACTGGAAAGTTTTCTTAGAGAGAAAAGGCCGATAATCGGGATATGCAATGGTTTTCAGGTTTTGGTGAAAGCTGGAATTCTTCCGGGAAATGGATTTAAACAAAAAGTAACTTTGACCTATAATGATTCCGGAAAGTTTGAGGATAGGTGGGTATATTTAAGAACACCAGAGCATCAGAGCACCAGTGCACCAGTAAAGTGCATTTGGACGAAAAATTTACCCGAGATAATTGAACTTCCAGTTGCTCATGGAGAGGGGAAATTTGTTGCGGATAAAGAAGTGATAGAGGAATTAAAAAAAAATGGGCAGATTGTTTTTCAGTATGTAGATAGAGAAGGTAATTTAGCCGGATACCCCTATAATCCCAACGGTTCTCTGGAAAGCATTGCCGGAATTTGTGATGAGACGGGTTTAATTTTAGGTCTGATGCCCCATCCTGAGCGGCACATTGATTATCTCCAGCATCCCCGTTGGGTAAGGGAAAGACATTTTGGCAAAGGAGATGGTTTAAAGATTTTTAGAAATGGAGTAGAATATGTTAAAAAAAATTTATAAAAAATGAAGAGATTATTAAGAAAATTTTCTCTGAGAATATTTTGAGGAGAGGGCGCGATTATGCCTAAATTTACTTATAAAAAGTCTGGAGTGGATATAGATAAAGCCAGAGTTTTGTTAAGGGAAATTAAGCCTCTGATAAAAAAAACATTTACCCGAGAGGTTTTAGCTGACATCGGTAGTTTCGGTGGTTTATTTGATGCATCGATTTTTAAAAAATATAAGAATCCGGTTCTTGTCTCTTCCACAGATGGGGTGGGAACAAAATTAAAGATTGCTTTCTTGGTAGATAAACATGATACTGTAGGAATAGATTTGGTGGCCATGAATGTAAATGATATCTTGACCTTTGGGGCGAAGCCACTCTTCTTTTTAGATTATCTTGCCTGTGGGAAATTGGAAGAAGAAAAATATATTGAAATTATTAAAGGGATAACCCGAGGCTGTCAGGAGGCAGGATGTTCCTTAATTGCCGGAGAAACTGCGGAGATGCCCGGGATGTATAAAGAAGGAGAATACGATTTGGCAGGATTTTGTGTGGGAGTTGTAGAAAAAGATAAGATTATTGATGGGAAAGAGATACGGAGAGGAGATAAAGTAGTTGGCCTGGCTTCTTCCGGACTTCACTCCAATGGTTTTTCTTTAGTGCGTAAGGTTTTCAATTTAAACGAGCAGAAGAGACTGGCAAAAATTCTACTTAAACCTACACGCATATATGTTAAGCCCATCCTCTCGCTACTCGCTAATCACTACTCACTACTTATTAAAGGTATAGCCCATATCACTGGAGGTGCATTTTATGAAAAAATCCCCCGGATTATTCCTGAAGGAAGAGCAATTTTAATCAAGAAAAAATCTTGGCCAATTCCCAAAATCTTTAAATTAATTCAGGAAAAAGGGAATATTGAAGAGAAAGAGATGTATCGTACTTTCAATATGGGCATTGGAATGGTTTTGGTAGTAAAAAAAGATAAAGGAGAAGCAGTTATTAAAGAATTGGAAAAATCAAAAATAAAATCCTGGATAATTGGAGAAGTTGTAGAGGGTAACCGAGAGATAATGATAGTGTAGTTTTAAACCGGTTAGTTTAACGATGAAAGTTTTAGTTATTGGTTCTGGTGGCCGGGAACATGCTTTAGTCTGGAAGATTGCCCAATCAAAACTGGTGGATAAGATTTTTTGTGCTCCGGGTAATGGAGGGATTCTTAAACAGGCAGAGTGTCTGGATATAAAAGCAGAAGAGATAGAAAGAATCTTAGAATTTGTCCGCAAAGAGAAGATAGATTTAACCGTGGTTGGACCTGAGGCCCCTTTGGCTAAGGGAATCAGTGATGAGTTTAGAAAATATGGGCTAAAGATTTTTGGTCCCACAAGATTAGCTGCCCAATTGGAAGCGAGTAAGGTTTTTGCTAAGGAATTGATGAAGAAATATAATGTTCCTACGGCAGATTTTAAAATTTTTGATAACCCTGAAGAAGCCATTGCTTACATAGAAGAAAAAGGGGCTCCCTGTGTCATCAAAGCAGAGGGGCTTGCCCAAGGGAAAGGGGTAATTGTGGCTAAAACCAGGGAGGAGGCAATTCAGGCGGTAGAGATGATAATGGAGAAAAGAATTTTTGGAGAGGCAGGAAGAAGAATAGTGATTGAGGACTATCTGGAAGGGGAAGAGGCTTCAATTATTGGAGTTACTGATTCCAGGGAATTCGTTACTCTACCTCCCAGCCAAGACCACAAACGGGTCTTTGATAATGATGCAGGACCAAATACGGGAGGAATGGGTGCTTATTCCCCGGCTCCTGTAGTTAATAGAGATCTGTCAAATAAGATTGCAGAAGAAATAATCTACCGCATAATTGACGGTTTGGCTAAAGAAGGAATAGAATATCAAGGGGCTTTATATGCCGGACTTATGATTACAAAGGATGGTCCAAAAGTCTTAGAATTTAATGTGCGTTTTGGTGACCCGGAAACTCAGGCAATTTTACCTTTGATTAATTTTGATTTGGTGGAACTTTTATGGGCTACTTGTGAAGGTAAATTGACGAAATTCAAAAAATTCGTTTCCTTAGACTGGAATGATAGAGCCTGTGTCTGCGTGGTCTGCACTGCCAAGGGTTATCCGGGAGAATATGAAAAAGGGAAAATTATCTATGGTTTAGATAAGGTAGAAGAGATGAAGGACATAGTAGTTTTCCATGCAGGAACTAAAAAAGAAGAAGATACGGCAAGAATTAATGGGACACAGGCACATAGATTTGTAACTAACGGAGGGAGGGTATTGGGAGTAACGGGTTTGGCTAAGACCATAAAAGAGGCAATAGATAAAACTTACAAAGCAATAGAGAAGATTCATTTTGAAGGGATGCATTATCGGAGGGATATAGGAAGAAGAGCTTTAAATTGGGAATTGGTAGGCAGGGGGAAATAATAAGATGGAAAAGAGGAATAAGGGTGCTTTGGTGAGTGTGGTGATGGGCAGTGATTCTGACCTGGAGATTGTAGAAGATGCCTTAGAGATTCTCAAGGATTTTAAAATTCCTTATGAGGTGCGGATTATTTCTGCTCATCGCAGTCCTGATGAGGCAATAGAATTTGCTAAGCGGGCTAAGGAGAGAGGAGTAAAGGTAATTATTGCTGCTGCCGGGGGAGCAGCACATCTACCCGGAGTGATTGCAGCAAACACCGAATTACCGGTCATCGGAATTCCCGTGGAGACAGAAGCCTTAAAAGGGATGGATTCCCTTCTCTCTATAGTTCAAATGCCCGCGGGGGTTCCTGTAGGAACGATGGCTTTAGGGAAAGCAGGAGCAAAGAATTCTGCCCTCTATGCTTTAAGAATTTTAGCCTTGGAAGACAAAGAGTTAAATTCTCAGGTTATAAAATATAAAGAGAAGATGAGAAAGATGGTAAAGGATAAAGATAGAGAAGTCAGCCGGAAGTATAGTTTCTATTCCCATGAATAAAATGATTAAGCATATTCTTTTTGTCTGCACAGGTAACAGTTGCCGTTCAGTAATGGCTGCAGGGTTATTAAAAAAGATGCTCAAAGATAAAGCAGATAATTTTGTGATAAAATCTGCAGGGACATCCGCATTGGAAGGAATGAGTGCGAGTAGCGAAGCTCAGAAGACGATGCTTAAAGAGGGTATAGATATATCTGCACACCGGTCTCTCCGCCTAACCAAAGAGATGATTGAGGAAGCAGATTTAATTTTGGTAATGGAAGAAGCACATCGGAATGTTATCTTGAATATCTATCCTGAGGCAGAAAAGAAAGTGTATCTCTTAAGGAGCTTTGCCGAGAATATTTCCGAGCCTACTGATTGGGGGATACTTGACCCGATTGGTAAACCTCCGGAGGTTTATGAAGAGGTTTTAATTGTTCTTAAGGAAAGTTTAGCGGGGTTAATCAAAAAATTTAAACTGGATAAATGAGAAAGATTGCCATCGGTTCAGACCATGCGGGGTTTGAATTAAAAGAAGCGCTCAAAAAATTCTTAGAGAAAAAGGGCTATAAGATTAAGGACCTGGGAACTTTTAGTAGAGAGCGATGCGATTATCCTAAGTTTGGCTATAAAGTAGCCAGAGCAGTGGCCACGGGTAAATTTGAGCGGGGAGTTTTAGTCTGTGCTACCGGTATCGGCCAGAGTATTGTGGCAAATCGTATTCCAGGGATTCGGGCAGCTTTATGTTATAATATCCAATCTGCTCGTTTAAGCCGGCAACACAACGATGCTAATATCCTTATCTTTGGGGCAAAGTTTATAAAAAAGGAAACTGCCAAAAGAGCCTTAGAAATTTGGCTAAAGACAGAGTTTGAAGGGGGAAGACACTTAAGAAGATTAGAACAGATTGCGAGGATAGAGCGGAGATTAAAGAAGTAAAGAAAATAAAGCTCACCCGAGAAATTTTACCATTCTTAAATTTATTTACAAATTTTTCCTTGCTTATTCCACAATTTCTCTTGAATTTCCTCAGTTTTATAAGTAAAATTGTTTTGTTTAAAAAGAGAGGAGAAGATGCGTTCCCTTAAAGAAATTGATGCGGAGATTTATAAACTTATTCGTAAAGAGATTGAGCGAGAGAATAATAATTTAGAACTGATTGCTTCGGAGAATTTCGTTTCTCCGGCTGTCTTAGAAGCCCAGGGCTCAGTTTTAACTAACAAATATGCTGAAGGTTATCCGTATAGACGCTGGTATGGTGGTTGTCAATATGTAGATGAGGTGGAGCATTTAGCAGTAGAGAGAGCAAAAAAATTATTTAAAGCAGAGCATGTCAATGTTCAACCCCATTCGGGTACCCAGGCAAATATGGCTGTATATTTTGCTTTGCTTAAGCCTGGGGAAACCGTGCTTGCTATGGACCTTGCCTGTGGAGGGCATCTCTCTCATGGCCATCCGCATAGTTTTTCGGGGAGATTCTATAATATTGTTACTTACGGAGTAAACAAGAAAACCGAGGTGATCGATTATGCCCAGATAGAGTTTTTGGCAAAGAAACATCATCCCAGAATGATTCTTGCCGGGGCAAGTGCTTATTCCCGGATAATTGATTTTAAGAAGTTAAGAGAAATTTGTGACCGGGTAGGAGCAATCCTTTTTGTAGATATGGCACACTTTGCCGGTTTAGTGGCAGCTGGAATTCATCCTAATCCCTGTGAGTATGCGGAAGTAGTAACTACTACTACCCATAAGACTCTGCGGGGAGCAAGGGGAGGGGTGGTTCTCTGTAGGAAAGAATTTGCTAAAAAGATAGATGCCCATATTTTCCCAGGAATTCAAGGAGGTCCTTTACTTCATGTTATTGCTGCCAAGGCGGTTACTTTTAAGGAGGCGATGCAGCCGGAATTTATAAGCTACCAGAAACAGGTGGTAAAAAATGCCCAGACCTTAGCTTCTGAATTAGAGAGAAAAGATTTCCGTATCGTCTCTGGCGGGACAGATACACACCTTTTTTTGGTAGATGTTTTAGAGAGTAAGGAGATTACGGGGAAAGAAGCTTCGGAAGTCTTAGAAATGGCAAATATTACTGTGAACAAAAACCTCATTCCCTTTGATACCTTAAGCCCAGCCATCACCAGCGGGATTAGATTGGGGACCCCGGCGGTAACTACGCGGGGAATGCGAGAGAATGAGATGAAAGAAATTGCTGATTTTATTGCGGAAGTGCTTAAGGCCACGGGAGAGGAAAGGGTGATTAAAAAAATAAAAAAGAGCGTAAAGGATTTACTGAAAAACTTTCCCCTGGGCTATCTTTATTGAGTTTTGGTATTTGCATGATGAAAAAGAAAATTAGAAGACCTTCCTGGGATGAGTATTTTATGGAAATAGCCCAACTTGTCTCTACGCGTTCCACCTGTTTAAGGAGACAAGTAGGAGCAGTGATTGTTAAAGAGAGACACATTCTGGCTACTGGTTATAATGGAACTCCTAAAGGGATTACCCACTGTGAGGTAGTAGGTTGTCTGCGCGAGAAGTTGAAGGTTCCCTCCGGAGAGCGCCATGAACTCTGCAGAGGACTCCATGCCGAACAGAATGCTCTACTTCAGGCAGCCCTCTATGGGATAAGTCTTAAGGATGCAACTTTATATTGCACAAATCAACCCTGTATTATCTGTGCCAAGATGTTAATCAATGCAGGGATTAAGGAGATAGTTATCTTAGATGGCTATCCTGATCCAATGGCTAAAGAGATGCTTGCGGAGGCGAAAATTAGAATAAGAAAGATGAAGATTTAGGTATGTTTTGCCCATATTGTAAGTATAGGGAGACAAAGGTGATTGATTCCCGCTTATCTCAGGAGGGGATGGCGATTCGCAGGAGGAGGGAGTGTCTGAAATGTAAACGGAGGTTTACTACTTATGAGAAATTGGAAGAGATGCCTTTGATGGTGGTAAAGAAAGACGGAAGAAGGGAACCATTTGAGAGAAATAAACTCCTTGCGGGAATAATGAAAGCAGTAGAAAAAAGGCCCATAGAAGCAGAAAAGATAGAAGAGATACTGGAAAAGATAGAAATGTCTTTACAGAGGATAGCAAAGAATAACGAGGTAAGTTCCCGTGAGATTGGAGAGATGGTAATGAAACATCTCCGTGCCTTAGACCAGGTAGCCTATGTGCGTTTTGCTTCGGTTTATCGGGAGTTTAAAGATGTGCATCAATTTATGTTAGAGTTGAAAGAACTGCTCAATAAAGAGAAGGGGAAGAGATAATGTATTTTAAGCGCTTGGAATTGTATGGTTTTAAATCCTTTGCCGAGAGAACGGTTCTGGAATTTGAACCGGGGATTACCGCCATAGTTGGTCCAAATGGCTGCGGTAAGAGTAACATTGCAGATGCGATAAAGTGGGTATTAGGGGAGCAAAACCCTCGGGAACTACGGGGAGCAAAGATGGAGGATGTGATTTTTAATGGGACGCATCTCAAAGAACCGGTGAACTTTGCAGAAGTATCTTTAACTCTTTCTAACGAAGGTAAGATTTTCCCCATAGACTATGCTGAGATAACGGTGAGTAGAAGGCTTTTTCGTTCCGGAGAGTCTGAATATCTGCTCAATAAGGTTCCTGTGCGTCTTAAGGATATACAGGAATTATTCTTAGGCACAGGGATAGGAACCAGTGCCTATTCTTTATTGGAACAGGGAAAGATTGATTTAATTTTGAGTTCCCGTGCGGAGGATAGGCGTTTTGTCTTTGAGGAGGCAGCAGGGATTACAAAGTTTAAATCTCAAAAAAGGGAAGCCTTAAGAAAATTGGAGGATACGGAAAATAACTTAATCCGCGTTAATGACATAATCAGTGAAGTAAACCGGCAGATCTCTTCCCTGGAACGACAAGCAAAAAAAGCCCAGCGCTATCAAGAGATTTTTAATATCCTTAAAGAGAAAGAAATAAAATACAACAAATATCTTATTCTGCAGTGGGAAGATAAAAAGAAGGATTTACTAAGAGAAAAAGAAACCCTCCAGAAAGAGGAGGAAGAATTTCTCAAAAGACTCCATTGCGGAGAAGAACAGATAAGAGAAAAGAGGGTTGGCTTGGAGAAATTAGAAGAGGAGATTTCTTTAGAGGAGGTAAATAGGACCGGGATAGAGACATCTCTGGAGAAGAATCTTTCCAGGATTGCTCTTAATAGGGAACGCATAAAAGAACTTAACGAAAGGAATCTATCCCTGGAAGCAGAGAATAAGGTTTTGGGAGAAAAGATAGAGAATGATAAAAATAATCTTCAGGAATTAAGAAATCAATTTGAGGATTTTTGTAGAAGCGAAGCAGAAAAGAAGGCAGAGCTTAAAGATAAACAAGATTGGCTGGAGAAAATTAACCGGGAGATAAAAGAGAATGAAGATTTACTTAGTAATTCTCGTCTCCAACTCATAGAGATAAACCAGGCGATGACGAAGCTGAGAAACGATTTAACTAAATTGAGCACTGAGAATCATTCCTTACAGGCACGCTTGAGGAGGTTAGAGTTAGAAAAAACGAAAGCCGAGGAGGAAAAGGGGAGACTGAATAGTTTATTTAGAGAAAGGGAAAAAATTGTAGAAGAGAAGAAGTCTCTCTTAGAAAATAAACTAAAATATCTTCAGGAGTTAGATAAAGAGATAAATAGATTGGGTAAGCAAGAGGAGAGTTTAAACGAAGATTTTCAGAAAAAGGAGATTGAACAGAGAGCCCTGGCTTCCCGCATAGAAATTCTTGAAGAGATGAGGCGCTGCTATGAAGGTTATTCCCCGGGGGTAAAATCTTTAATGCTGGCTAAAAAAAATGGAGATTTACCTGAAGCGGAGATAATCGGCGTTCTGGCTGAACTTATAGAAGTGGAGAGTGGTTATGAAAGATTGGTGGAGGTGGTTTTAGGCAATTATGTTCAGACGATTTTGGTTAAAGACGATAAGAGTTTTTCCCTTTGTTTAGATTATATAAAGAAAAATAAATTGAGTGAGATTAACTTTCTTATTCTTGAGGGCCTGGAGAAAGAGGTTGTTCCTGCTAATAACCTGGGAGAAGGATTTAATTATCTAATTGATTTTGTCCATTTACCCGCCCCTTACGAATTTATCCTCCCTCACCTATTTGCAGAGACTATTTTAGTAAATACCCTTGAGGAGGGTTTACAACTTAAGAAAGAAAAGAGAGATTTGTCTTTTAGATGGGTTACCCCTCAAGGAGAAATGGGTGAGAGGAATTTTGTCAAAAGCGCGCCTCTACCTGCTGAAGAGGGGATTGCAATTGTAGGGAGAGAGAAGCGGATTAAAGATTTAAAGAACGAATTGGTGCACATAGAAGAGGAGAAGAAGGAGATTTTTGCTAAAAGAGAAGCAATTTCTCAGGAGTTAGAGAAGAATAAACAGGATTTGCTAAAAACGAAGGAGGAGGAACACTTATTAGAGATTGAATTGAGTAATTTAGGGCAGGAGATGGAAAGGATGCAGAAAGATTTGAAACGGATTGAGGACGAACTTTCTGTACTTGTCCTAGAAATAGAAGAGACCAGCCAGGAGATTAAATCCCGCACGGAAGAGATTGAAAAAGCAGGAGGTGATTTGAAAGATTTAGAGTTAAAGGAGCAAAAGATTAAAAATCTCCTGGAAGAAACTAGTCATAATCAAGAAGAGAAAAATGTCCTGCGGGAAAAATTTTGTTAGAGATTACCGAGATGGAGTTGGGTTTAAAATCGTATATAGAACGGGTTGCTTTTCTCAAAGAGAGAGTTTCCCGTCTGGAGAGTTCTCTTGTTGAAGCCGAAAAGATGGTCTCCACCCGTAGTGAGGAAAAGGTTAGCAATCTGGAGAAGATAAAGCATCTCCAAGAAGAGATTACTACTCTGGAGAAGGAGAATCTCTTGCTGGGAAAGAAGAAAGAAGATTCCCAAGAGAAATTAAGCGCGCTGAATATGAGAAAGATAGAAATGAAAAGTGAAATAGAAAAGGAAGAAGAGAATTCAGAAAGCATTCAGCAAAGTTTAGATAATCTAAGAAATAATCTCCATGCATTGGAGATAAAACTCCAGGAGATTGACTTTCAGAAAAGAGATATCCTCCAAAAAATGGAGAGTAATTATAAAGTTAATCTGGAAACAATAGAGATTGACTTCTCTACAGGCGATTTTGACCCTCTTAACTGGGAGAGGGAGATAAATTCTTTAAGAGAGAAGCTTTCCTCTCTGGGACCAGTCAATCTCATCGCCATTGAAGAATTTGGACAACTCCAGGAAAGACAT
This sequence comes from Candidatus Omnitrophota bacterium, assembly GCA_023818555.1. GTDB lineage: Bacteria > Omnitrophota > Gorgyraeia > DTHP01 > DTHP01 > DTHP01. The sequence continues at coordinate 8,380 of JAMWCG010000001.1, read as the reverse complement.
AATTTTCTTTTGGCTCAGCAAGCAGACCTATGCAAAGCCAAAGAGTCTCTCCATGAGGCAATTACACGGATCAATCGCACCGCAAAAGAGTTATTTATAGAAACTTTTCAGAAAATAGAGGTGAATTTCAAAGAAATCTTTCGCTTACTTTTTGGAGGAGGTAATGTTCAGCTCTTCCTTTTAGACCCGGAGGATGTCTTAGAGTCAGGTATAGAAATCATTGCTCAACCACCCGGCAAGAAATTGCAAAATATTTCTCTTCTCTCCGGGGGAGAAAAAGCTTTAACCGCAGTTTCTTTACTCTTTGCCATTTTTAAAGTAAAACCCAGCCCTTTTTGCATCCTTGATGAAGTAGATGCTCCTTTAGATGAGGCAAATATTGACCGTTTTCGGATGCTAATGAAAGAATTTTCTAAAGCCTCCCAATTTATTGTGATTACTCACAATAAAAAGACAATTGCGGTTGCGGATGTAATGTATGGGGTCACCATGGAAGAATCAGGGGTTTCTAAACTCGTTTCCGTAAAATTCTTGGAAAGTGCGGATAAAGTAAAGGTAGAAACAGCAAAAACTTGAGCTCATTGTCTGGGAAGCAGTTGGCTGGTGTACTGACAGGTGCGATTTCTCCCCCTCTTTTTAGCCTCAAGCATGGCCATGTCCGCTTTATAAATTAATTCATCCTTGTGTGTGGCATCCTCCGGGAAATTAGCTACTCCGAGGCTGACGGTGATTTTCTGTTGTGGTTGGATCTCTTCTTTGGGGAAGGGATGTTGTTCAAGTTTTATGCGTAATCGCTCAGCAAATTTATAAGTATCCTCTTTGTTGGTCTGGGGTAAAATTATCGCAAACTCCTCTCCTCCATATCTGCAAGCCCAGTCATTCCTACGGATATTTTCCCGAATAATTGTTCCCAATTGCTGCAAGACTTTATCCCCTGCTTGATGTCCCAGGGTATCATTATAATTTTTAAAATTATCTATATCTAACATAATGAGGCCGAGAGAAGTTTTGTTTTCTAAGGCTTTCTTTATCTCCTCACTGATTAACTGCTGGAAATATCCGTGATTCCAGAGACGGGTAAGATAGTCGGTATTGGAAAGAAGGAGAGTTTGTTCATAAAGACGGGAGTTATCAATGGCTAAACCGGCTTGGTTGGCAAACATAATCAAAAGACGCATATCTTCATTGGTAATCGTTTTTTTGGTCACGAAATTGTCTGCCAAGATAACTCCGATACTTTTTTCTTTTGCCTTAAGGGGGACTACCACAAACTGGTCAACTTTGAGAATAGAGAGTGCAATGTCATTTATTTTTGTCCTTGCTTCAGGAGTATTGATTAGAAAAGGCATTCCCTCCATCACCGAGAGGGCAAGAATCCCGCCGTCTTCTCTCAAAGGGATTTTAATAGTTTTTACCTGGTGATTTAAAGGAGGACCTCCCTGGGTGGAAAATTCTTTATATGCTTCAATAAAATCATTGAGGTCCATCTTTTCTGTTTCAATCTTCTTCCAGATTTGATAAGCCTCTTCCCCGGATTGAGGTCCTATCCCCATCCGGCCTTCCAGCAGATTTTCCTTTTCATTGACCATAAAGAGCATTGCCCGGTTGAAACCCAGACCGGTATGGGCAGTGACCGCGGTAAGGATGATGTAGAGAATTTCATCCAGATTTAAGGTAGAATGCATTGCCTTACCTATCTCATAGAGCATAGAGAGTTCTGCTCTGGCTTTATCCAGTTCTTTTTTTATTAATTCCACTTCCATATTTTCTTTAAGTTCCTTTTCCATCTTCGGGCTTAAAAAAGTTTAAATAATTATATCAAAAAACAATTCTCCTGTCAAGGCTTGACAAAGCTTATTGTTATTGATATAATAAAAAAAATTGAAATGAGGGGAGAATATGAAATTTAATACCGTGGAAGAAATTATTGAAGATTTGAAAGAGGGGAAAATGGTGATTATGCTGGATGATGAGGACCGGGAGAACGAAGGGGACCTCATTATCTCTGCCTCCTTTGTTACTTCTAAAGATATAAATTTTATGGCAAAACATGGACGGGGATTAATCTGTGTCCCCATGGAAGGGAAGCGATTGGATGAATTGGGCTTATATCCCATGTCTAATGAACCGCAGGACCCTTACAAAACCGCTTGGACTATTTCGGTAGACGCTAAAGAGAATATTACCACAGGGATATCTGCTTATGACCGTGCCTATACAATCAAAGTTTTAATTGACCCGCGCACCAAGCCCGAAGATTTAGTTAAACCCGGGCACATTTTTCCTTTGCGCGCCAAAGAGGGAGGTGTTCTGGTGAGAGCAGGTCATACTGAAGCCTGTGTGGACTTAATGAAACTCGCCGGACTTTATCCTGCAGGAGTTATCTGTGAGATTATGAATGAAGATGGAACGATGGCAAGAACAAAAGAACTTTTTGAATTTGCTCAGAAGCATAATCTTAAGATTGGTACAATTGCCGACCTCATTGCTTATCGTCGGCGCTCAGAAAAACTGGTGCGGAGGTTAGCCGAAACCACCCTCCCCACCGATTATGGTGAATTTACACTTTTCCTCTACGAAGCCACCTTAGACAAAGCCCTGCACATTGCTTTAGTAAAAGGAAGTTTAGAAGATATTTCCCAGCCCCTTCTGGTAAGGGTTCATTCCCAGTGTTTAACCGGCGACATCTTTGGTTCAAAGCGATGCGACTGTGGAGCACAGTTGAAAAAGTCTATGGAGATGATTGCTAAGGAAGGGAGAGGAGTAATTCTTTATCTTCTGCAGGAGGGGAGAGGGATTGGTCTGGAGAATAAGATTAAAGCCTATGCTTTACAGGATAAGGGGCTGGATACTGTAGAGGCAAATCTGGCTTTAGGTTTTGAACCCGACCTGCGGGAGTATGGAATTGGGGCACAGATTCTTTTTGACTTAGGAGTGCGCGAAATTCGTCTTCTTACCAATAATCCCCGAAAAATTGTGGGATTAGAAGGCTACGGGCTTAAGATTGTGGAGCGTATACCCGTGGAAATCCCTCCCTCTCCTTTAAATGAGAAATACTTAAAGACAAAGAAGGAAAAACTGGGGCACCATTTGTCCATAATATGATTAATCAGATGAGAAGATTGCTTATGCGGATAAAATAATCAAGGCAACCATTTTTCTGAATCTGTGTAGTCAATTCAAAAATTATAAAGAAAGGAGGTTGGATGAGATATATAAAAGGAGATTTAATCGCAAAAGATAAGAAGTTTGGAGTGGTAGTTTCGCGTTTCAATGAGTTTATTAGTCAGAAACTCTTAGAGGGGTGTTTGGATACCCTGATAAGGCATGGGGTAAAAGAGGAAGATATTTTGGTTACCTATACTCCGGGTTCTTTTGAAATTCCCCTTGTTGCCTTGAAACTTGCCCAATCTAAAAAATTCCAAGCGGTTATCTGTCTGGGAACAATCATTCGTGGGGCTACTCCCCACTTTGATTACATTGCTTCTGAGGTAGCCAAAGGGATTGCTCAAATCAATCTCTCCACAGGGGTTCCTACAATTTTTGGAATCGTTACCGCGGAGAACATTGAACAGGCAATTGAACGGGCAGGGACAAAAGAGGGGAATAAAGGGAGAGAGGCAGCCTTATCTGCTCTGGAGATGGCAAATTTGCTTCCCCAGATAAAATAGAATGCGCAAACGGACGCAGGCAAGAGAACTGGCTTTGCAGTGTCTCTATCAGATAGATATCAAGCGGGTCTCTTCTCAAGAGGGGAGAGAAGATTTCTGGAGCGGAATGGAGATAGAGAGAGAGATTAGAGAATATGCGGACAGTCTGATTGAAGGGACCTGTGCAAATATAGAAAAGATTGATTCTCTGATTCAGAAATATGCCCAGAACTGGGATATTCCCCGCATGGCAACCATTGACCGTAATATCTTACGCATGGCTTGCTTTGAATTGGGTTCTAAAAAAGATGTCCCGCCCAAGGTGGTGATAAATGAGGCAATAGAACTGGCGAAGAAGTATGGCGATGTGGAGTCTCCTAAGTTTGTAAACGGAATATTGGATAAAATTTTTAAAGAAGAGATTAAGAGACCAAACGAATTTGAAAAATCAATTTGCTGACCTCCATATCCATTCTTCCTTTTCCGATGGTAAATTTAGTCCCCGGGAAATTCTTGAGAAAGCGAAAGCAGCCGGACTCTCCTGTATTGCGGTTACTGACCACGATTGTGTGGATGCCTTGCCTTTTCTTCTCAAAACCTCACCCTTTTATTCTCTGGAGATAATCCCGGCGGTAGAACTGACTGCAGAGTTTGAAGACATAGAAGTTCATCTTTTAGGATACTTCATAAATCATGAGAAAGAAGATTTTGTCAGAAGATTGAAAGAACTCTGCCAGGCAAGAGAAGAGCGGATATCCAAAATGGTAGAAAAATTGAATGCCTGGGGAATAAAAATCTCTTACCAGGAGGTTATGGAAACAAAGGGAGAAGGTTCTGTGGGAAGGTTACATTTAGCCGATGTTCTTTTAAAAAATGGCTATGTAAAAAGTATCCCTGAGGCATTTCAGCGATATATCGGTAACCGTGCACCTTGTTATGTAGAGAGATTGAGACTACTTCCCGCGGAGGCAGTAGAAATAATTAAAGAGGCTGGGGGAATCCCTGTAGTTGCTCATCCCTACAAAATGAATAATGATGACTTGATTAAGAAATTGATAAAGGAAGGGATTGAAGGGATTGAAGTTTATTATCCCGAACACACTCCCTCTATGAGCGAACATTATCTCTCTTTAGCCCGAGAATATTCCCTTTTAGTTACCGGTGGTTCTGATTGCCACGGAATAGAAAAGAAAAAGGAATTGGGAAGTATAAAGATTCCTTATAGCTGGGTTGAAGAGATGAAGAAGAAAGTTAAGAAATGAACCACGAAGACTATATGAGCATTGTTCTAAGCCTGGCAAAAAAAGCAAAAGGATTTACCAACCCCAATCCAATGGTAGGTTGCGTGATTGTAAAGGAGGGGGAAATAGTGGGGAAAGGTTTTCATAAGAGAGCCGGACTCCCTCATGCAGAGATAGAAGCTTTAAGGAAAGCAAAGGAGAAAGCCAAAGGAGCCTTTTTATATGTAAACCTTGAGCCCTGCAGTCACTATGGGAGAACTCCACCCTGCACCAAGGCAATAATTTCTGCGGGGATAAAAAAAGTCTTCACCGCCATGATTGACCCCAATCCTCTAAATAATGGTAAGGGAATAAGGGAGTTAGAAGAGCATGGGATTGAGGTGGAGGTGGGTATTTTAGAAGAAGAGGCAAAAAAAGTTAATGAGGTTTTTATAAAATACATTACCCAGAAGATTCCTTTTATTACCGTAAAAGTTGCGCAGACTCTTGATGGGAAAATTGCCACCAGGACTGGAGAATCTCAATGGATTACTTCAGAAAAATCGCGTGAATTTGCAAAGAGATTACGGGCCGAAGTAGATGCAGTCATGGTGGGACTAAATACGGTAAGAGAGGATGACCCTTTATTAAATCCAAATTTCAGATTTCAAAATTCAAAGTTATATTATAAGATTATCTTAGATTCAAAATTGAGAATTCCCTTAGAGGCAAGGATTTTTTCACAGGATTCTATAGGAAAGGTAATCATTGCTACCACAAAATACGCTCCTAAAAGAAGGATAAGCCAGTTGCAGAAAAAAGCAGAGGTCTTAATTGTGAGAGAGAAAAGGGGTAAAGTGGATTTGCGGGAGTTAATGAAAGAATTGGCAAGAAGAGAAATTGCCCATGTTTTGATTGAAGGGGGAGGGGAAACCATTGCTTCGGCGTTAGAGGCAAAACTTGTGGATAGAGTTTATTTCTTTATCAGCCCTCGCATAATTGGAGGGAGGGAGGCGATTACTTCTGTGGAAGGGGAAGGCGTGGAAAAATTAAGTAAGGCAATTCAATTGAAAGAGATAGAGATAAAGAGAATAGGAGAGGAAATCTTAATTTCCGGTTATTTAAAAGAGAGAGGTTTAAGATGTTTACAGGAATAATTGAAGAGATGGGTTGTGTAGAAAAGATTTTAAGAAAGGATAAATCTTTAAGACTGGAGATAAAATCTGAAAAAATTGTCTCGGGATTAGAGATTGGAGATAGTGTGGCGGTAAATGGAGTCTGTTTAACAGTGGTAGACATAAAAAAAGAGAGATTAATCTTTGACTGTATAGAGGAGACTTTAAGATGCACAAACTTGGGAATGCTTAAATTGAAAGAAAAGGTCAACTTAGAGAGGGCTTTAAGATGGGATTCCTTGCTAAGCGGACACATTGTCTTAGGTCATGTGGATGGCATGGGGAAGATTGCAAAGAAAATTAAGAAAGGTGAGGAAGTGGTTTTATATGTGGAGGTAGATAAAGAAATGCTGGGGTACTTTATTCCCAAAGCTTCCATTACCTTAGAGGGAGTGAGTTTAACCTTGGCAGAGGTAGGGAAAAATTACTTTTCTGTAAACCTCATCCCTTACACGCTCAAAGCGACTACGCTCGGTTTTAAAGACCTTAATGACTATTTAAACATTGAGATAGATATTTTGGCAAAATATGTGAAAAAATTTCTTTCTCTTCCCCAGAAAGGAACTCTCACGGAAGAATTTCTTAAGGCACACGGTTTTATGCGCTAATAACTTTAGTGGCAAAAGGAAAAATCTTTATTGGCACAAGCGGTTATAGTTATCCCCATTGGGGAGAAGGAGTATTTTATCCTCAAGGGCTGAGAGAAAATAAGTGGTTAGAATACTATGCTAAATTTTTCAATACCGTGGAACTAAATGTCACTTTCTATCGTCTCCCCCAAAAAAGTGCCTTTAAGAGCTGGTATAAGCGAGTGCCGGAGGATTTTTCTTTTGTGGTTAAAGGCTCAAGATACATTACCCATGTAAAAAAACTCAAAGACATTGGTGATGCTCTTGTGAGGCTATTTGGTCTACTTGAAGAATTGAAAGAAAAATTAGGGGTCGTCTTATGGCAGTTTCCTCCGGGGATGAAGATGGATATTGAAAAACTGGAAAAATTCTGTGTGCAAATTTCAAGATACAAAATCCGCCAGGTCTTTGAATTTCGCCATTCCTCTTGGTTTAATGAAGGGATATATGGTATTTTAAAAAAATATAATTTCTCTCTCTGCCTTGCCCATTCTCCTTACTGGCCCTTAGTAGAGGTTATAACCAGTGACTTTGTATATTTACGCTTTCACGGAGGAGAATCGCTCTATGGTTCAAACTATGCAGAAAAAGAGTTGCAATCCTGGGCAGATAAGGCTAAAATTTGGTTAAATAAAGGAATTGATTTTTATGCTTATTTTAATAATGATGCTTATGGCTATGCAGTAAAAAACGCTTTAAGGCTAAAAAAACTCTTGACCGTTTAACTCATCCTTTGCGGGGAGTAGCGCAATTTGGTTGAGCGCGCAGCGTTCGGGACGCTGAGGTTGACGGTTCAAATCCGTCCTCCCCGACCAAATGCAACTTTTATCAATTCTGGGGGAAGATGATTGCTCGCTCGCCTTCGGCGAGGCACACCTACCTATATAGGCGGGCAAAAATTCCTGATGGGGATGACACTCAGATCACCCTCCTTTTTGCCCGTCCGCTTGGATTTTATCTTAAAGAATTTTAACAGCGGCGGGATATATTGAAATAATAAACTTCTTAAATTTTGTTTGACTTTATTTGAAAAATTACATATCATTATATTAAATAAGTTAAATTTAATTTACTATAATTAGTGTATTAAAATAGTTAATGAAAGTCAAGGAAAGAATATGTCAAATAAAGTAAGTGAAAATATTAGAAAATTAAGGCAGAAAAAAGGCATTTCCCAAGACCGTCTTTCAAAAGAAGCAGATTTGGCTTTAAATACAATTGTAAAAATTGAAACAGGCGAAAATCCCAATCCAACCGTCGAAACTTTGGAAAAAATAGCTAAAGCACTTGGAGTTTCAGTCGCAGATTTATTTAAAGATTAAAATATGGCAACAAAAATAAATTATTATCTAAAAACTTCTTTCCCAAAATTGGATATAAATTATATGAAAACTTGTGGTTGTTCTTCATCTCATATAAATTGCCTAACCGCAAAGGAATGGGTAAAAGGGCAAGTTGCTATTTGGGAATTATATTACGAAAAAAGAGACATTCGTGATAAAGATATTCACCCTGCTGTCTTCCCAATTGCTTTACCTAAAAAATGTATTGAACTTTTTAGTCATAAAGGGGAGTTGGTATTAGATCCTTTTGTTGGTATTGGTACTACCTTAATTGCTGCAAGAGATTTAGGGAGAAACGCAGTCGGTTTTGATTTAAATCAAAAATATATCGATTTTGCAAATGAAAGATTAAAAGAATCTAAT
>JAMWCG010000094.1 GCA_023818555.1 Candidatus Omnitrophota bacterium | reverse complement strand
TATCCTGGGATGAAGAGTCTTAATCCTTTGTGCCAATTTAATCTCCTTAAAAATCTGAGGGTTGGCACTATAGAAATGATGCGCAAACTCTTGCATAAATAGATCCAACCAGGAAGAAGAGATGCTTATTTCTCGGCTAACTAATCCCAGATCCGGTAAATAGATTGCCCGTCCTTCTCCAGGAACTAGGCTAAAAATTGAGGCATCCAGAGATAAGCGGTGAACATCGCTTTCTTTATTTCCTGCATAAAACCGGGGATTTAAAAATATCCTTTCTAACAGATACCTACTTTTTATCTCTCTTTCCCAGGTTTCCTTTGCCTGAGTATCATTTGCCCAAGGCAGGTATATTTTAAACGCTCTTTCCTCTTTCATAACAGGACCTCTAAAATTATTACTCTTTGCTTTTATCTTCCCTACTACTTCAGAAGGTAAATCTTCTAATAAGGCTACGCCGAGACCGTCTGCCGTAAAAATAGGTCCTGAAAGGATTCCTATGCGTTCCCTTTCCCCTTCATAAAGAAAAACAATATGGGGTAAAGCCTGGGGATTCTGCCAGAACCTTTCTTGTTTCTGACTAAAGAAAAAACGAATCTCTTCTCCCGAACCTGTTCTACTTTCTTTCTCACCAATTATCTTTAATGTCTCTATTTCTTCAATAAATTCATTTAAAACAAAGTCCCTCCATTCTTTCAATCCTTCGCTGGGGATATAAAAAGTCCTTAAAACATTCTCTAAGGCTTCTCCCTTTATGCGTCGAAACGGCTCTTGAAGAAGGCCACCAGTTAATCCTAAAGAAACTAATAAAACTAAGCTGAAATATTTGTTTTTCATAATTCTCTTACCAATTTCTTTGGATTTTCCTCTTACCCTGGCGGAAGAAATAATCTTTTTATCTCCTCAGCTAATGAGCTATTTTTTATCCATTGGAGAAAATATTTAACACCTGCTTCCTGTCCTCCTTTTTTAAATTTATCCATCAACTCTAAAATTTCTACCTCCCGCCACATCTGGGCAATTAAAGACGCAATTTCAGAAATTTTTCCCGTTTCCATTGTGGGATGAAATTCTATAAGTAAATTAAAACTAATTATAGAAACTAATTGTTTAATTAGTTTGTCACGTTTTTCTTCTTCACTAATTTGCTCTCCTCTCATGTGCTTCTGGATTAACAGCTCCATAGGAGGAAGTGCAAATTCCTGAGGTCTGTTTTCTTCTATTTCATAGCCCTTTTCTATTCTTGGTTGAATTTGATGTATATATCCACGGAAACTTAAGACATAAGTATTGGGTCTACCATACTTATGAATTTGGTTTTGAAAATCTATGTCTCTAATCCGAAAACCATTTGAATGATAAATTATACTTTGCCACGATTTCGCGAGATACAATTCTAAATTCCATTCTTTACCAAGAACCTTGTTGGTTATCTCCGAATCTATTAGATAAGCAAGCATAGTTTCTTTAAAGGCCTGCAGTGAAACTCTTTCAAATATAACTTTCTTTTTTTGATGTGCCACAAAATTAAGCTCAGCTATTACAAATCTTCCTCCTTCCCCTAACAACGCTCTGTCTAATATACTCTGGGGTGGAAGTGTTCCTTCCTTAAGGGAGGCTTCAATTTCATCGAGTTTCTCGTTCCATTTCCTTAACAAATCTTTGAGAAGAGCATCGTACTTTTGGCTCTGTAAAATTTCAGAGGGATTAATGCCCAATCTTTGAGCAACTCCCAGAATATCTTCTAATGAATACGGAACACTTTCTAATGCAAAGATAATCTCAAAATGTGACTTTTCTGCCAATTGAATTAATTTCTCCCACTCTTTTTTCACAATCTCAAAATCTGCTTCATTCCTATGGGCTCCAAAAGTTATATTAATCTTCCCCTTATAAAATGGACCCTTCTCAATCCAGAGATACAAAAGTCCCGGGAAGGCAAGCTTAGAAAACCCAGTCTCTTTCTCAATCTCTCTGCTTGAATATTGGGCATAATTCCTTAGAATCCTCTGTAACTCACTTACCTGAGTATCGGCTAATTCTAAACTTTTCTGGACATTGGGTTCAATTAATCTATCCGCGAGTTTATTTAATTCTTCTTGATTATCTTTAAATTTTTGCTTGGCTTGGGTTAATTCCGGATCGGGTAAAGCCAGGTGAACCAACTCTAATTTGGGCTGGAGTTTAACTTTTAAGGAAAGAACCTCCTTAATCCGGCGTAGGCCTACTAATAAAGTAGAGTGAGGAAAATCGTCTATTTTTATATGCAAAAAGATGAAACTAACATAAAAATATACTAAATATTTCTTCATAAATTTCTCACCAGACCATCCTTACCAACCAAGAGAATAATTTCTCTTCAGCTATATATAATTGATGACTGGTCTTTAGAGGATAATGATGTTCATAAAAATTACTGAATTCTTCTCCTAAATCAATATCTATGGTTAGATTATGCCTTCTTAATTTTGGGTCATAAACCCGATCAATCCTAAAACCAGCTAAGGCGCTCATACCTACAGGATCAATGGCAAATCTGATACTTGCCTGGACATCTGTTTCCTGGGGCCTTAAGATAAGTCTTATCTGATGCCCATCCTTTCTAAACCAGACAATTGAACCACCTGCCTCTTCTCTGACAAATTCTAATCTACCTTGAGAAAAATCAAAAAGCATCTGGGCAACTCTCTTAAGTTTCTCCTGAAGAGCTAAAACTCTATTCCTCATCTGGCGATTATCTTTATGCTTCACCAACAGTTCCATAATCTGGGCATTTGCCTTCTCAAAAGCGTCAACCACTCCAGTTTCCAATAATTCTAAGGCTTCCGCCTTAAATTCTCTTATTCTCGCTGGGTCTATCTTTTCTTCTTCTCTTAAAGTTTTATATTTATGTTGCCTTCCCTTAAGTCGCATAGCACCGGTTCCTAACACCTTAGAGGCCTCTTTAGCTAATCTATCCATCTCCGCATACTTCAAAAACACCTCTTCCCAACCAGGAAATGCCCCAATTAACCTTACGGACTCTCTGGGATCAGCCTGAGAGGCTAACACCTTTAAAGCAGATAATTTATTCTGAGGAGAAAAGTAATTTAAATATCTTTGCAAAATTTCCAGACCATCGGTCTGGATAAGAAAGTCTAAGAGGGCAGTCTGCTCAGATAAACTCAATTGTCTCATCGGCTCAGTTATGCCCAAGTCTGCTAAAACTCGCATCTTTTCTTTAATCTCATCTTCTGGAAAAAGTTCATAAGCCGAATCCACTTTTCTCGCTAAACGGTCAAAAATATTTTTTAATTTGTTCGGAACAGGTTGAAAAAGAGATAAGGTTTCTCCTTTGGTGAGAATCAATATCTCAGGACCCGGATGCTTAATTAAAGAAAATACATATAACAAAACAAGCTTACCATCTTCTTCCTTCCATAAACCTCCATAGTAATCATTTAATTTATTTACCCAAAAACCTTCATAATCAACCCCAAAATTGTATCGCACATAGCCAAAACCTTTCCTGCATGGCTTTTCCAGTTTAACCGGGGTATGGAATAACTTAGCTGGACCCTTACCAGCTTTCGTCTCAAAATCACTTTCTTTCCATAATCCCGTATCAAATTTATCTGGATAAACGAATTTAAATGCCTCAACCGGAGAATCTCCAAATTGGCTTTGAAGCAATCCCCTTAATCCTCGAGAAGTAAACCATTCCTTCCAGCTATTTACATTATTAACAAATTCTTTGCTCTTTACATTTACATCCCAACCTTCTCCATGAATTGGATCTTCTATATTGTGTTTTATTGCCTGTATAATTAATTCGGGTGTCCATCTCCCAACACGAAAATCCCAGTCATGCCAGATATGTCCTTCATTGGGATAAAATTTCTCCGGATATCGATATTTTAACATTTTTATAGCACTACCTTGGAATTTATTTATTAACATATTATAAAGGTTAAAACGTCTACACCATTCTGTCCAATCAATTACACTAAAGGGTGCAGTATCTAAAGGAAATTCACTGTGGTCTTCTAAGAAATGCTCAATCATTTCATAAGCAATCCTTTCCCCTTCAGGTGTATTCCACATTATCTGATTAAAAATATCTACCTCATGGAAATAATGAGGTTTATCTGGTTGAGAAGCAACATACAATTCTGGAGACAAAGCTTCTCGAATTATATTGTTTACTCCCAAAAGAATATAGGCTGTTTTTAATTTGACATCTTCTCCCTGTAACCATCTCTCCCAGCTTTTAGGTATTCGTTTCAAGAACTCAGGGTCATATTTTCCCTCTACGGTATATAATCCTAATAACCGCTTTATGGCATCCCTAGCCATAATCGCTGCGTTAATTAGTCCTTGTCTTCCTTCGAATATACCTCTGTGTTGCCTAAAGTCTTCTTTACCTTCCCTTACCCTCTGATAAATCTCCAATACCTTAGGTGTAGCTTTATCCCGGTATAAATCTTCATATTTTCTATCTATCCTCAACAACTCATCCAGTATCCCACCCAAAAGCAGTTTCTCATCATCAATCTTATTTATCTGTGGGTCATCTAAAATCCTTTGTAGTTCTTTTGCTTGGGCACTTAAAGAACCCCTTATGCGA
>JAMWCG010000093.1 GCA_023818555.1 Candidatus Omnitrophota bacterium | reverse complement strand
CTATATTTTTAAACTCTCTGACCAACCCCTCTGAGGATTCTCTTTTGGGCACCAAATCCGCAATAATTCCAAAATCTAAGAGCCTATTTTTTGTAGAGTTACCAATAGCAGCAATCTTTATTCCTTTTAATATCCTTGAGTCAAGATTTACTCTTCTCAATCTTTTAAAGAAATACTCCACTCCATATCTTGAGGTAAATACTATCCAGTCAAAATTCTTGATCTCCTTTAGATAGTGATCAAATTCCCCATAATCATCCAGTGGCTCAATCTTAATCAGAGGTAAGTGAAAATATGTGCCTTTTAAAAAGAATCTTTCTAAAGACAAGCCAGTAAAAAGAATTCTTTTGGATTTCTTTAACCAGTTAAAATTTTTCTCTAATTTTACCACTTCACCAATAATAATTACTGCCGGAGGTCTGATACCAACTTCTTCCACCTTTCTTATAATGTTCTTTAAATTCCCTTTTACCATTTTTTGTGTAATCAAACTTGCCTCCTGGATTACTGCCACGGGGGTAAACGGAGATTTACCTATGGCAATGAGTTTTCTAATTATCTTACGCAGATTCTCCACAGCCATATATAAAACAATCGTCCCCTGTTTAGCAATACTTTCCCAATCTAAAAGACTTTCTTCTTTTGTGGGGTCTTCGTGTCCGGTAACGAAAATACAAGAAGAGGCAAAGCGCCTCTCGGTTAAAGGAATGCCACTAAAGGCGCTTGCTGCACTACTAGCCGTGACTCCGGGAACAATCTCAAATTCTATTTTATTTTTAGCCAAACTTTCTAATTCCTGTGAGAGCCGACTAAAAATAGCCGGGTCTCCGTTTTTAAGTCGCACTACCTTTTTCCCTTCTTTTACCTTTTTAATCACCAATTGGTTTATCTTTTCATTATGCACTAAAAACCCATTTGCATATCTTTCTTTGTCTAAGGTGTCGCAACAGATTAACTCTGCATCCTGCCTTGCTTCTTCCAAAATCCTCTTATCCACTAAATAATCATAGATAACCACATCTGCCTGCTTTAAAATATTCAAACCCCGCACGGTAATCAAGTCTGCTTTCCCCGGACCTGCTCCCACTAAATAAACTTTATTTACCATGTCTCCTTTGAGAAATTGAGCTGAACTCAAAATATAAAGTTAATTTCCATCTAAAATCTGTAGCAAATCAATTAACTCTTTATTATCCCCTCTTACCTCTATGGCTAAGGAACCTTGCAGAGGATGGGGTTTTAAAATCTCAAAAGGAATTCTTTGTGCAATCTTACATTCTAAGCCTAAACGCACTAATGCACAAGCAGCGACAATTATAGCATCTAAATTATCGGTCTCTAATTTTTTTAATCTCTCTTCAATATCACCTCTTACATCTATAATTCTAAAATCATCCCTATATTTTTTGAGTTGAGTCTTTCGGCGAAAACTACTTGCTCCAATCTTTGCTCCTATAGGAAGCTCATCTATCTTTAGATTATTTTTTGAAACCAAGGCATCATAAGGGTCAATTGACTTTGTAATTGCTACAATAGTTAACCCATCGGGTATTTTGTCTGGAAGATCTTTAGCACTATGGACAGCAAAATCAACCTCACCTTTTAAAAGCGCTTCCTCAATCTCTCTGGTAAAAAAGTCCGTTCCTTCTACTTTCCAAATAGGAGTAATTTTATCCTTATCACCATAGGTATCTATGCCTATCATCTCTGCCTTAAAATCAGGATAAAATTTTTTTAAATTAGTTAAGACCTCTTCAACCTGTTTTAGGGCAAGCGGGCTTCTGCGAGTTCCAATTCTGTAAGTTCTTCTTCCGAATATAGTCACTTCTTTAGTGAGCCCTCGGGATCCCGAAGAAATTCCCCTCGGTAATTCTGCATTCGGGACCATAATTTTTCCACTTCTATATCTATAATCTTTTTAACTTTTTCTGCTTCTTTTAATCTATTCTCAAGGTTCTTCTTGATCACTCCATCTAAGTCTTCCAAAGAATATAAACTTATATTCTTTAATTCTTTTACCGAGGGTTCCACATCTCTGGGTAAAGCAAGGTCAACGATAAGAAGTTTATTGTTTATATCTTTTAAGAGATCTTTTTTAAGAATGAAATGGGGGCTGGAGGTTGCGCTAATCACTATATCACTCTTACAAAGATAATACTTTAAATTATCAAACCGGACAACCTCTGCCCCAATTTGACCGGCCAATTCTTTTGCCTTGGCATAAGTCCTGTTAGAGATAAATATTACATTTGTCTTTTCTTTCTTTAGATATTTCAATACCAGTTCAGTCACCTTTCCCACGCCAATAATTAAAATGTTTCTCTGGTCTAAAGAGCCAAATTTTTCTTTAATAAAATCTATAGCCACACTCCCTACGGAAATTTTTCCTGCGGAGAGCTTTGTCTTCTTATGTATCTCTTTAGCAAAAGAGATGGCGGAACTAAAAATCTTTATTAAAAACTCATCAACAAAATCAAGAGAACAGGACTCCTCCAGAAAAAATTTAACTTGTCCTAAAATCTGTGTCTCTCCTAAGATCTGCGAATCCAGGCCGGAGGCAACCGCAAATAAATGCCTTATTGCCTCTTTTTCTTTATATATATAAAGGTAAGGAGTAAGCCTGGCTTTATCAATTTCATGATACCGAGATATAAAATCAATTATCTGGCTTTCTGTTTGATTAGGAGACCTTGTGCTGACATAGATTTCTACCCTATTACAAGTAGAGAGAATAACCGCTCCCTCTAAATCCTCATATTCCTTTAAGAAATTAAGAGCCTCTTTCACTCTCTTCTGGGGGAAGGAGAGCATTTCCCTTAATTCAAGAGGACTGTATTTATGATTCGTGCCGACTAATAAAAAATTCATACGATTTTTATTTCCTCCTCGCTAATTTTTCCTTCTTCTATCCTAAATGAGCGTATCTTGGGATTATCTTTATCCTTTAGCGAGACAATGATATAAGAAACATGTGAATAATAGGCTAATTCTACATCTCGGGTTGAGGGATAGGCGAGACTGACTGGGTGAGAATGATAGATCCCAATCATCTCCAACCCCAAACTTCTTATTTCCTTCATTACCTTAAGCTGCTCCCGGGGATCCATAAAAAAGGTCTGCGCACTTCTATCTGTATTAGTCATAGGATAAATCTTCTCAACCTTTCCTTCTTTCCCTGCTAATATTCCACAGGCCTCATTAGGAAACTCCTTTTTAGAATGCTCTATCATCTGTGCAATCAAATCTTTTTTAATATAGATCACCTTTTAACCCCCAAAAATAAAAGCATAGAATAACAAATTATTATACTTAATATAGGTGTTAATGTCCAAACCTTCAGTATTTTCTTAGTTATAGGATGAATCAGTGTCTGGTTATGATTTTTTTCCTCCTTTGCAGTATGTATTGCCAGAATAGATAGAGAGGAAAACTGGACATAGGGCGCTGGAAGACCTAAGAGCGAAGATGCAATAATAAAAGTGCTGACTACCAATGAGACGATTGAAGCTGATATCGTACCCAAAGGAACTATCTCCTTACTTACGGTATTGAGCACTTCCTTTCCTAAGATAAGGCCCCCAAACCCAAAAAGCAGAGAAAAAATCAAAAAACCCACATTGGGTTTTATTATATTAGCTGCAATAAGTGGCCCTACCACATTAGCTACATTATTAGTGCCAATTCCAAATGCGCTATAGAAGTCAGTGAAAAGTGTCCACTTTTTAAGCTTGGATTCATGACAGAAAAGTTTTTCATAAAATCTTAAATTCTTCTGCCGAGGTGGATAAATCTTGTGCACAATAAAATAGGTAAGAAAATATGATAAAAAAGATACGCCGACCCAAACAAAAATCAAATATCTTACGAGAGAAAGATTCAATGATCGGAAATATAATCCCGCTCCAATAAATGAAGCAACAACGATTATGCTTGTTGATTGAGGTATCTTAAGAATATTTGCCAAAAACAATGAGATACAAGCCGAAAAAAGAATCGCTAAAACCACAGGTTGAGTAATAAGTTCTGGGGTGATAATCTTGTTGCTTAATGTCTTTGCTACTCTTGCACCTACCAGCAATGCTCCTATAAGCACAAATATAGTAAATAGAACTACCGCCCTATTCTTTTTAATAATGTTACTGCCTACGCTAGGAGCAAATGAGACTGCTAAACCTGAGGCTCCCATATTCATCGCCCAAAATATAGAAATAATTAGAAGCAGTATCGCAGTCATCTTTTAAATTCCATCGCCACCTACATTCTTCAGTGGTCGGGTATGGATTCCACATTCACCACCACATTTGGATGTTCCAATCCAGCGCCCGGCGCGTTCGTTTTCCTCACTGGTAATCTTTGTGCAAGGAAGACACCCCAAAGAACGATAACCCTGGGCATATAAAGGATTGACTTTAACTCCATAAACTGCCAAGTACTGCCAGACCTCCCTTTCTTTCCAGATAAGAATGGGATTTAATTTAATCAAACCCTTATCCCGTTCCTCCACTTCCTTAAAATCTGTGCGAGTTCTTCCCTCGGTGCAGCGCAGTCCGGTAACCCAGCATTTCACATTCATCTCTTCTATTGCCCTTCTTGTTGGCTCAACCTTTAAGATCTCACAGCATTTATCC
>JAMWCG010000092.1:3722-4640 GCA_023818555.1 Candidatus Omnitrophota bacterium | reverse complement strand
TGTAAAGCAGAAAACATCGGAGGAGTCAAATAGACCTCACCAGTGAGTAAATGGAAAACCCTTTCTATATCCTCCTTCTTCAGGGCTCTAATTTTAGCCTCATCTTTTTCTTCCGAGATTATTTTCCCCATGCCATCACCGGTATCAGTAGATTTGCCAAGATAGAAACTCCCTCTATATTCCTTTTCCATCTCCACAATACGCGAAAACAATTTCGTAGCTTTCCCCAGAAGAACTATTAATATCCCGGTTGCTTCCGGGTCAAGTGTCCCTCCATGCCCCACCTTCTTAATCCCGAAGTGCTTGCGGATAAAATCCACTACATCGTATGAGGTAATCCCTTTCGGTTTATCTATGAGAATTATCCCTTCCATATCCCATCTTTCTTCTTATCTTACTTAAAACTTTTCTCTCTACCTCCTGCAAACTGCCTTCTAAGATACATCCACTGGCAGCAAAATGGCCTCCCCCACCAAAGAGCCGGGCTAAATTACCTGCATCTACTCCTTCTCTGGAACGAAAACCTACTTTTATCCGACTTTTGCCTATTTCCTGGAAAATAATTGCCAGTCTTATTCCCTTTATTGAGCGCATAAGCTCCACAAAACCTTCCACATCGTCCCAATTCGCGTGACTGCTGCGCAAGAGATTCTGGGATACGGACATCCAGGCAATTCCCCGGGTTTTATCTATCCTCAGATTTCCCAAACTTAATCCCAATAACTTCATCCGTGCCGGAGAATACATCTCATAAATGTTTTCAAAGACCAAAGATGACTTAAAATCGTATCTGAGCAAACGAGAGACTATCTGATGGGTTCTCGCAGTAGTATTTTCATTACGAAATCTTCCCGTATCGGCGACGATTGCGGTATAGAGACATAAGGCTACATCTCTGTCTAAAGGGACCTTCATCCT
>JAMWCG010000092.1:0-3712 GCA_023818555.1 Candidatus Omnitrophota bacterium | reverse complement strand
GTAGCGGATGCTTTGGGGTCTATCCAATTTGCTGTCCCAAAATAATGGTTATCCGGATGGTGGTCAATATTAATAATTCTCTTTGCAGGAGTGAATAGAGCTTTAATCTTACCTATCCGGTTGAGGTCAGAGCAATCAACCACTATGGCAGTATCAAAATCTTTTATCCGGTATCTGGATTTATCTAAAAAGTAAAGTAAGGGTAAAAATTTATAATGAGGAGGTAAGGGGCTGGTATTGTAGATGAATGGAATCTTACCCAGTCTTTCTAAAAGATAAGCCAGAGAAAGTTCGCTTCCCAAAGCATCTCCTTCTAAGTTTATATGGGAGGTAATTAAAAAAATCTTCCCCTCTTTTATTGCCTCCACAACTCTATTTATCTGGCTGGGCACTTTCTCTTTCTCCTTCAATTTTATCCAGAATCTCCTGAATATGGATACTGTATTCTCCCGAAGAATCAGGAATAAATCTAATTTCGGGGACAAAGCGCAATCTTATCCGCTGAGCCAGTAATTTCCGAATAAACCTCTCCCCCCTTCTGAGAGCTTGAGCAGTTTCCTCTTTATCTTTCTCTGAACCAAGGATACTATAATATATTCTGGCAAAGCGGAGGTCATCGGTCATTTCCACATGGGTAATGGTAATAAAACCAAGTCCGGGGTCCCGGAGTTCATTATGGACAATCTGGGAAACTTCCTTTTTAAAAGCCTGTGCTACTTTTTGTGCCCGTTGTTTCATCTCTCAGGTTAAGAAAAATCTTCTTCCGGATAGCCAATAAACCGCCTCAGCATAATAAATTCGGGAAAATTCAGTTAAATAAATTCCATATGGTAATCAATCAATTCTATACCAGAAAATTTTTGCATAAACTCTACCACCTTAGAGAGCAAACAATTTACATATCTTTTATCAGAATTTACAGTTACTATACAGAGTTGCGTGCTCTGCCACTTATCCTGATTACCTACTTCGGAAATCGCAATATTAAATTTATTGCGCAATCTATCCTTCAGACTCTTTAATACCATCCGTTTATCCTTCAGCGAATGACTCCCTTCAATCCTCGCCACTACTTCCAGTATCCCTACACTCATCGCAAAAATGTTTCCTTTACGAAATCCTCTTCTTCCCTCTGGGTAGAAATCTTCCCATCCAGTTTAGCCAAAAATAGGGTTGCTAAGATTTTATTAAAAATTGGTCCTGGAGAGAAACCTAATTTCTTTAACCTCTCTCCATTGGTATACAATCTGATTTGGGAACAGCGAACTAAAAATTCAAAAAGTTTTTTCTGCAAAGATTTATTTTCCAATCTTGCGATTAAAAAGATTATAGTCTCGGGAAAGATGGGTTTCAATAAATTAAATAATTGACTATATTTAGAATTGTGTAATTTAGCCTCCTCTATCCTCTTCAACTCGTAAGTGTGCATAACTAAAAGACGATTATTCTTCCCCAATTCATACTTATCACAGAGTTCTTGCAAAGCATCTTTATCAAGTTTCACGGTAAGAAAAATAAAATAAATAAGCCATTCCTCAACTTTCTGAGAAGTCTTTTGCACAAAATCTCTACTCCATTTAGAAACCTCTGGGAAATATCTTTCCCATCTCCTATTGAAAATAATTTGGGGGTGAATAATCTTTAAGCCGCATAAGTCTCTAAGTTTTTTAATCCCTGCCAGTAGATTTTTTTCCTGGAGTAACTTAAATATCTCGTTTCCCAGACGCGCAGAACTTATCTGAGAGAATACTCTACGGGAAACTGCTTTCTTAAGCCAGAGGCGGGTATTTTTCTCTAAAGTAAAATCAAGTCTTACGCAAAAGCGTATAGCACGAATTATCCTGGTCGGGTCGTCCAAGAAGCTTTTTTCATGCAAAACCCGAATCTTCCCCTTTCGCAAATCTTCCCAGCCATTATAAGGGTCAAGCAATTCTCCGAGCCCTCCTTCACAAATCTTTATCGCCATAGCATTGATACTAAAATCACGCCTAAAAAGGTCCTTCTTAATATCCGTGGTGGGAAAAACCCGGGGAAGGCTCCCTAAACAGGGGTATATCTCTTCACGGGCGGTAGCTATATCTATATATAAACTATCCAAAAACAACTTGGCAGTCTTAAACTGGGGATGGTAAATATATTTTGCGGAAAGTAATTTGGCTAAAGAGGGAAGAACTGTCTTCACATCTTTATCCAAAACAATATCCAAATCAATATTCGCTTTACCTAAAAACAAATCCCGCACCGGACCACCTACCAGATAAGCATTTATCTTTAACTTAGCACATTCTCTTCCAATAATCTTTAGCAACCGAATTAATTCGGGGATGATTTTTAACTTAACCATTTAGCAATCTATTAAGGCCGGGGGTGGAACCTCCGGTGAATCTCCTTTAGTCTTTCCTTATTTATATGCGTATAGATCTGGGTGGTAGAAATATTGGCATGGCCAAGCATCTCCTGAACAACCCTTAAATCTGCACCCCGTTCCAAGAGATGAGTAGCAAAAGAATGTCTCAAGGTATGCGGTCCGATTTTTTTATCTATCTTTGCTTTTAGAGCATATTTTTTTATCATCTTCCAGAGACTCTGCCGGGAAATTCGTTTACCAAGCTGAGAAAGAAAGACGAAGGGTTCATTGTTTTTTTTAACCAACTTTGGCCTTATTTTGGTCAAATAGTCCCTCAAATATCTCACCGCCGTCCTACCAAGAGGAACGATTCTCTCTTTATCTCCTTTTCCCCGACAACGCACAAATCCCGCCTCTAAGCTTATATCACTTATCTTTAGAACGGATAATTCAGAAACCCGCATCCCGGTGGCATAAAGGAGTTCAAGACAGGTCCTATCCCTAAACTTGAGGGAAGTATTGGGACGCACTGCCTCTAAGATTCTCTTTACTTCTTCTACTGAAAGACTCTCAGGAAGTCTCTTCCATAAACGGGGGGTTTCCAAAACTGCCGTGGGGTCTTCTTTTATCAACCCTTCCTGAGCGAGAAATCTAAAAAACATTTTTATAGCCACCAATTCTCTGGCAAGGGAAGAAGGATTTATCCCCGCATCCCTTCTCTTTGTCAAAAAGTTATCTATCTCCTTACGCAAGACGCTATTCCAAGAATTGATACTTCTTTCAGACAAATATTTTTGAAATATTTTCAAATCCCGGCGATAGGCAGAGACCGTGTTCGGGGAAAGACTCCTCTCCACACTGAGATAAGTTAAGAATTGTTCAATCCATTCATCCATACCCAAAAATAAAAAATTCTTTTTCTTTCCCAACGGTAGAGGAAGGACCGTGTCCAGGGAAGATTTCTATTTCTGGGTCTAAAGTAAATATCTTTTCTTTAATAGATTTAAACAATTCCTTTTCTGAGGAACCCGGAAAGTCTGTTCTCCCTATCCCCTCTGAAAAAAGGGTGTCTCCTGTAAAAAGATAATCATTAAATTTTAGACAGATACTCCCGGGAGTATGCCCGGGAGTATGAATTACCGTAAAATCTATTCCCCCTGCTCTGATAACTTCCCCGTCCTTTAAAATTCTTTCTGCCTTTCGTGATTTAAAAGGAAAACCCAGGGGTGCAGAGAGATTATACTCTGGATTATAAAGAAATTCCTCGTCTTCCTGATGAATCATTATGGGAAAGACAAAATCATTATTTGCCCCAATATGGTCAATGTGTCCATGAGTATTGAGAATAAAAAGACAATTGAGATT
>JAMWCG010000091.1 GCA_023818555.1 Candidatus Omnitrophota bacterium | reverse complement strand
GGTCTTTAATTCTTTCTCCAATTCCCCTATCCAATTTTTCAAAATCCCTTCATAAGAGCCCTCTCTCTTTTTGGTGTTTATCAAGTCCCTAATACTTTCGGTTAGTTTCTCCAATGCTTCTTTATATCCTCTTTCTTTCTCCTCCGCGGGGAATATCAGTTTTGAGAATAAATCAACCCAATAGAAGTTTTCCTCTTTCAAATCAATTTCAATGTCTTCTATCTTAACTTTCAACCAATCAACTAAGTTTTCATCTTTATAGGACTCGGTTTTTATTAGTCCAAAGACTTTTGCAAACAGGAATGCCTTCACTAAGGTCTCTTCTTCCAGAAGAGAATTGGTGAGGAGTTTTGTATTTTTCGGCAATTTTTGATTCGTAATAGAAGGCAACCTTCTCGGCGTGGAAGACATGGGGAGTGAGAACCTTACTTTTCAAATAACCGTTCATTATGTCAAGGTATCTCTGCTTAGTTTTGGTAATGTTGGGCATAGCCGTGGCGGTTAAAAAGTGCCCAAAATGAGAGACGAGTAATTCATTTCTCTCGCCGGGAATAATCAGGTAATTGAGAACCTTAAGGTCATTGATTACATCCTCAATATATTGATTATATTCTTTTATTGATAAGTCACTCTCTAAAAAACCTCTCAAAACCATCTTCTTCTCCCTCCTCCTCAAGAGACCAGAGCCTCCCTTCTCAAACCGGTTTTCAATGTCTCTGTGAATAGAATCATCATAATCTAACATCAAACTTGTGTTCTTAATTATATCGTCTTTTATTTCTCTCGGAGTCTTTCCTTGCCAGAAAAAGATATCCATAACAGAGATTTTATCTATTTCTCTTAAACTACCAAAGGTGATATAGTATTCAGTAAGTTGATTATTCCAAGACAAGATGCTCTCCCGGTCTTCTTTACTAAACTCATCCTTAAATGGCCAATCAGGCATTTTAACTTCTGATTCTTTGTTAACAAGACAAAGAAGACCACTTTCGGGTCGTCGGGGATCGGGCAAAGGTTCATTTTCTCCGGCGCGGAGATTAAAAGACCAAGAAAAACATTTAACCATATCCTTCCAGGGGGGTTGAGGTAGTTTGGCAAAAACTGGGTTAGTGGCCTTTTCTTCTTTCCCCAGTTCTCTCCTACCCCTAATTATCTCATACATTTCATACTCCCACTTATCCCCAGGAGCGGTAAGGTATTGATGGCAGTGAACATTCCTTTTTTCGTTCCGCACGAGACGGATATCCGGCAAAGCATTTTTTTCAATCCAATCTTTCCCGGCTTCAAAAGTACCGATCCAGATTTGTATTTGACTTATTAGGAATTCTACATCTTTGAGATTTTCTTCGGCGATTTCTTTTATCGCATCCCAAAGGAGAGAGCGCCTTTTTTGAATATTCCATAATTTATATTTTTCTCTCAATTGCTTCCTCAGGTCTCCTAAAATTATAAAACTATATCTTTCTCTCTGGTGTTGTGTCACGAATCTGCTAACTTCATCACCGTAATTAGAACCAAAGGAAGCATTGCCTTTTGCTTTCTCAAACTCACTCTCAATCTTTTCTTTTTCATTACCAAGAAACCTATCATAGTATCTTTTTAATTCCTGAAGGAAGACCAAAGCATTTTTTAACGAACTTTTTCCGTAGTTTGGTTCGTTTTTATTTCTATGGAGGATTTTTAATAATTCTTCTTGGAGAAGTTTTTTAAACTCTCTCACATAATATTCTTTATAGAAATTGAGCACCGCATGATAAGTGTTTGCCTGTCTGCCAGCAATTAAATCCGCAAGGGTGTAGGAACGATTTGGGTCTCCCATTACTCTTTCTTCGTAGGTTTTCAGTTGTCCGTAGGCATTTGCCACATTTCCAGTTAATCTGATTGCTGTGTCAAAGAGAAATTGGGGAAAAGTGGGGAATTCTCTTTGCACCAACTCCCCTTCTTCTCTTATTTCATATGGAGTTTTGGGTTTAAGAATGCTTTCTAAATTGGTCTCAGTAGCGAACCCCCTCATTTGTCCAATCCCTTTGTTTACCAGTTCGTAAACAATTTTATTAGCGAAATCCGTCGCCCTTTCTTTGAGAAAACCTTGGGCAACTTCTTGGGGGTTGATATCTGGTGGTTCTAAGTATTGGTTGAGGATGTCAATCGCAATTTGTTGGGCGAATTCTCGTTTTAACAATTCACTGTCAAATATCCACTTAAATGTTCCAAAGGTGTGATAAATGAGGGCATCCTGGGGATTTTCCTTAGCCAAATTTCGGTTATTCGCCATATACTGTTGTATGATATTTTCGTAAGTTGACGGTAATCTTGTGCCTTGTGCCGTTACATTAGTTTCGTATTCTTCCGTATACCAAAAACTCTCAATAAAATCTACGATAGATTGAACGGCCCCTTCATAAAAAGGAATATTCTCTCCCTTTTTACCGCCGATCTTATCCCCATCAATGATGAAGGGGAGGTCAACAAGAACCTCTTGTGCAGATTTCTTAACATTGCTTAGAGAATGAGAATAGGAAATGTTTATCTGGGTCTCTTTCAGGTCTATTCTTTGAAACTCTCGGAAAAAGGCATAACAATTTGCCTCTAAAAAGTTTAAATCTTCTCCGGCTTTTGCCTTTTTGAAACCGTGGGGTAAAAAGAGTATAGGGATTCTATAAACTTTTCCAAAACGCCGCTCCCTCGCAACTCTTTGAAGTAGAATTAGAAAATCCAAAAGAGAACCACAGCCAGTCCCGCCAGCGATAGAACTCACAATAAAACAGAGGCATTCGTCTCTTAAAAAAGAATTTAGTTTATTATAGATTTTCTCTGAATCCAAGAAGAAGACAGTTCGGCTAGTAAGCCTTCTTTCGCCCGCAGCGATATTCCGCCTGAGGATGTCAGTTATGTAAAGTTCCGCATCTTCTTTACTTACAAACTTGGAAATGAAAGGATTTTTATCTGGGCTATCATTTCGGATTTTCTCCATTTCGTGCTTATAATCGCCAGAAAATAGATGAAAATCTTTACTGTAAGATGTATAGTCCAGAGTATCAATGACGCATCTCCCAAAACCGAAGCGGTGGAATTGAGGATTAGGAGTCTCAGTGGCTACGAGGTCAAAGGCGATATACCTAAACTCAGAAGGAATATTTTCCACCTTTCCGTATCTTTCTAAAAGGCGGTTCTTAAAAGCAGTGACCACCCATTTCCCAAAACCGCCCAAACCAATCAAAAAAATTGACATTGGCATATTCCCTCCTAATTAGTAAGCGTTATACTTAACTTTATAGTTCTTAACATCTATCTCTTCAACCCCCTCCAAGGGCAGAGTTACTTGGGTTACTTTATTCTCAACCCATCCCTTTTCCGTAATTAGCCCCTCTTCGTTTACCTCGCGCCGGGCAAAAAATATTAAATCTCCTCCCTTTTTCAGAAAAGACAATTTTCCCTTGCTATTTACTCTTACCTTCCTTTTCCCTGAGAGAGTGAGGGTAATTGGTGGCTCCCCTTCTTTTATTATTTCTAAACTGCCAGTAAGTTTCGGACAACTCAATATCCAAAATTTATGACGGTTCCAAATGTAAATATCTAAGTAGTGGAAAAGGAATAGTAATATAAGAATTACCGCGCCTAAAATATAAAATCGGTAAATTAGGAAATCGATGAGATCCATCTTCCTATATACCGCTACTCCGTTAGGATTTGTTGTGTACTCATAAATTGTCCCATCTTTCTTCCGGCTTCGGAGGTTAAGAATGAGGCGATACTTACCACTCTTTTTAATCTTTCCTCCATTCACAGAAAACCTCGCTTCTTTTTCTCCACCTAAGTATCGGAGATGTCCAGATTTTATTACTTTACCTTTCTCAAGATCTTCAATTTGGTAAAAGATAATCGCATTGGGATTATCAATAAAATAATCGGTCGGGTTTAAGTTCTCTCCACCAAGCCTTATCTCCACCTCAATAATCAAATCTTTGTGCCAAGGTTGCACCTCTTCGTATTTGGGCTTTAAGACCTCAATATAGGGGATTCTCACCACTTTAACTGGAATAGCAGTTTCCGATATTATCTTATGTGCTTTCATATTTAAGATTATTTGGTATTCACCCTCCAGTGTAGTTTTAATTGTTTCCTTTGCCAAGAAAATACCAATCTCTGGTGTCTCAATTAAGTCTAAATGCTCAAAAATTGGACTTCCCGGATATTGTAAATCTGCCCACATCTTTAATTTATAGGCGTGGTGTTCTTTTATAGGTTTACCATCTCTTCGTAAAAAACTTGCTAAAATGGTAAATGGCTTTCCTTGGGGGTGAACTTCTTTCGGGTAAATGAGTCTCGGTTGAACTGGTACCTTCATTGTACCAATTTCTACTTTCCCCGCTCCTTTCTCAATCTGACAAATCCAAATTCCCACTTCTGGTTCTTCCACTTTCCAAATTACGGTTCGGGGACTTTCTAAGGTTTTACTAATCATTGGCGGCTCTTCCTTAATTTTTAATCCTTTAGGATTATACAGCCACAAATTAGGAGTGGATTTATATTTTTCTTCGAACCCCTTTACAAACTTTTGAACTTCTGGCCTTGGATCTTTTGGAAAAAAAACAGCACAGGTATAAAAGCAATTTACACCAGATCCACCAATTTCAAGAAGTTTCGGAGAATAAAGCG
>JAMWCG010000090.1 GCA_023818555.1 Candidatus Omnitrophota bacterium | reverse complement strand
AGGCTTTGTGAAAAGGTCATCTCATTAAAAAAAGCGCACAAGATAGGATTTAGGGAAAAATTAAGTTATGTCACGATGAATCCCTGGTCAGGTTTTCCTTTATTGTTTCTGGTTATGTTTGCTTTATACGAATTTGTGGGTGTACTGGGTGCACAGATTTGTGTAGATTTCTTAGAAGAAACGGTCTTTGGGAAGCATATCAATCCCTGGGTAACACATTTAGTGGGAAGGATTATCCCTTGGCGATTAATTCAGGAGCTCTTTGTGTATGAATATGGGATAATTACTTTAGGAGTAAGATACGCTGTAGCAATAATCCTACCCATCGTGGCTACATTTTTTATCGCCTTTTCTATAATTGAAGATACGGGTTATCTGCCACGCTTAGCCATGCTTATTGACCGGGGCTTTAAGAAAATTGGCCTCAATGGCCGGGCAGTTATCCCGATTGTCTTAGGGTTTGGTTGTGATACTATGGCAACTATGGTAACCCGGACTTTGGAAACTAAAAGAGAACGTCTTATTGCCTCAATACTTCTTGCTTTAGCTATTCCTTGCTCAGCCCAGTTAGGTGTGATCATGGCTCTGTTAGCTGGTAATCTGAAAGCTCTGTGGATATGGGTCTCGGTTATGGCAATCATCTTTGTTTTTATCGGCTATTTAGCTGCCAAGATAATGCCCGGGGAAAAGCCTTTGTTTTATATGGAAGTTCCTCCTCTGAGACTGCCTAAACTTTCCAATGTTTTTATCAAAACCTATACTCGCGTGGAGTGGTATTTCAGGGAGATATTTCCTTTATTTATTCTTGCCAGTGCATTTATTTGGTTAGGTAGGGTTACCGGGATTTTTGATTTTGTGGTGAGGATGATGGAGTATCCTGTAGGCTGGATAGGCCTGCCTGAGAAAGCAGCGGTTGCCTTCTTATATGGTTTCTTCCGCAGGGATTACGGAGCGGCAGGTTTATATGACTTAAAAAAAGCAGGTATACTTACCGGTATCCCTTTGGTTGTCTCAGTAGTTACATTGGCTCTTTTTGTGCCTTGTATTGCTCAGTTCTCCATAATCATTAAAGAGAGGGGGTTAAAAACAGCACTGCTTATGGCTGCGTTTATTTTCCCATTTGCATTCTTAATTGGTGGGCTCGTGAATATAATACTATTTTCTTTAGGAGTTAAGTTATGAAATGTGCGTTATGCGGATTTGAGTTTAATGAAAAAGAAGCACAGCGCGCTTGTAGCGGATGTGTTCTGATTAAATCCTGCAATTTGGTAAAATGTCCAAACTGTGGTTATGAATCACCCCTTGAGCCAAGATTCATTAAAAAAATAAGGGCATGGAGGAGGGAGAAGAGATGAAGTTGTCCGATGCGGCAGAAGAGATTTTAGAAACGCTTTGGATTTCTCAGGAGGAAAAGGGGATTAAGGAAATAGATTTAGGAAAATTAGTTTCTGAGAATAGAGATTTGGCAATTTCTGAACTTAAGAATATAGGCTATGTATCTGTGGAAAATGGAAAAATAAAGCTCCTTGATAAAGGGAAAGAATATGCCCGCAATACTGTTCGCCGGCACAGACTTGCGGAAAGAATTATGACCGATGTTCTCCAACTCAAAATGGATTTGATGGATAAAACTGCCTGCCAATTTGAACATATGCTTCAGCCGGAATTAGAGGAGAGTATTTGCATATTGTTGGGGCATCCTAAGGTCTGTCCACATGGTAAGCCGATTCCCCCAGGAAATTGTTGTGTAGAATCGAAATGGATAGTAGAGGCAAGTATAAAGCCGCTCACAGCTTTAAAAGTGGGAGAAAGAGGCAAAGTCGCCTATATCCATACTCATAACGACAAAAAACTCCAGAAACTCATGGCTATGGGCGTTTTGCCGGGTATGCCTATCTCCCTCTTACATAAGATACCTTCATATGTATTTCAGATTGGACATACTCAGGTAGCTGTGGATAATGAGATGGCTTCGGATATCTATGTGAGGATACAGAGATAGTTTATTTTTATTAGCCCATAGGAGACAAGAATTGAAAAAAGCGATATTTCTCTCTCTAATTCTGGTTGGTTTCACCGCGATGACCACACAGATTGTTCTGATGCGGGAATTTTTAATTGTCTTCTACGGTAACGAAGTTTCCCTCGGATTTATCCTTGCCAGTTGGCTTATCTGGGGAGCAGTGGGGAGTTGGTTCCTGGGAAGGTTCAGTGATAGGTTTAGAGCCAGAATTGCTTTCTTTTCTCTCTGCCAGCTTGCTTTAAGTATTTTGCTCCCCTTAAGCGTTCTGGCAATAAGGTCAATAAAACCTATTCTGGGAATATTTACAGGGGAAATTGTCCCCCTTTTCCCGATATTTTTATCCAGTTTTGTTATTCTGGCTCCCCTTTGTAGCCTTTTGGGCTTTATGTTTTCCTTAGGATGCCGAATATATGACCACACTTCTTCCTCTCCTGCGACTAAAATCGGTATAGTTTATGTTTTAGAGGCTATTGGGGCGATGAGTGGAGGACTGCTTACCGGTTTTATCTTGATCCGCTTATTTAATTCTTTCCAGATTCTGGGTATCCTCGGCTTGCTCAATGTCTTAGTCGGTTTTCTCTTACAATTAAATTCTCCCCAAACAAGATTTAAATCGAGCTTTGTCACAGGGTTAACTATTTTTCTCATTTTGGGAATGGCAGGGTTAATCTTTAGAGGTTGGGATAATCTTCACCAATATTCACTGTATAAACAATGGAAAGATTATAAACTTCTGGCTTCAGAAAATTCTATTTATGGCAATATTGCCATTGTGGAGAGGGAGGGGCAGGATTCTTTCTACTACAATGGCCTTCACCTTTATACTCTCCAGGATAGATTAACCTCGGAAGAGGCAGTGCATTTTAATCTTTTAGAACATCCTAATCCCAAAAAGATTCTCTTGGTAGGAGGGGGAGTAGGTGGTCTAATTGAAGAGATTACTAAACATCCTATAGAGAAGGTTGATTATCTGGAGCTCGACCCGCTGATTATAAAGATGGCTAAAGCCTATCTTCATAGAGCATACAGCAGTTCTTTAGATGACCCGCGTGTAGAGATTAAACATCTGGATGGGAGATTTTTTATCAAAAGGGCGGAGAGAATTTATGATTGTATCATCATCCATTTAGGAGACCCTTATACCGCGCAATTGAATAGATATTATACAGTAGAGTTCTTTAAAGAAATGAAGAATATCTTAAGCAAAGACGGAATTGTTTCCTTTGCGGTTACCTCTTCAGAAAATTATATTAGCCGTCAGTTAGGCGATTTCTTAAGGTCTGTTTATTTCAGTCTGAGAGAGGTTTTTGAAGATGTTAAAGTTATCCCGGGCGATACAGCATATTTTCTTGCTTGCCCCAAGGTAGGGATTCTTACTTACGATTATAAGATTTTAATGGAGAGAGCCAGAGAAAGAAAGTTAGATATAAAATATGTCCGAGAGTATTATCTATTCTCAAAATTATCTGAAGAGAGGATAGCTTATATAGAAAATTCTCTTAAGAAAAAAAATAAGGTCAAAATAAACTATGATTTCCGACCCATCTCTTACTATTACGACATCATCTTCTGGACAACCCGTTTTAGTGGTTCTCTTTTTACAAAAATACTTAGCGGGACCTCTGAAAGTAAAATCTGGGGATTTAGCGGAGTGATTTATCTACTTATCTTTTTATACAGCCTGCTTAAAATAAAGGACAGAGAAGAATATAAGAAAATAACTTTGCTTGCAGTTGCGACCACAGGGTTTTCTGAAATTACCTTTCAGATGCTGGTATTACTTTCCTTTCAGATTATCTATGGTTATGTCTTTTATAAATTAGGGATAATCCTTACTTCCTTTATGATTGGTTTAACCTTAGGTGGTTATTGGATTACAAAGATTTTAGCTAAGCTCAAAAATGACTTCTCTATTTTTATCTGGACCCAAGTGAGCATCTGCCTTTATCCTCTAATCCTGGCTCTTTTTTTTGGATTGTTTTCTCAGGCAAAAGGAGAGGTAATTTCCTGGTTAGGCGCGCATATTTTATTCCCCTTTTTGCCCATCATTGCTGGATTTATTGGCGGATTCCAATTCCCTTTAGCCAATAAAATATACTTGAGCAAAAATGAGGAGATTGGGCAAGTGGCGGGTTTAAATTACGGGATGGATTTGCTCGGTTCCTGTTTGGGAGCGCTTTTAGCAGGAGCGTTTTTAATTCCCATCCTCGGCATACCGAAGACTTGCTGGGTGGTAGCAATAATGAATCTTATGGTTTTGATAGGATTGCTACTTTCTTTATCCGGCCAATTAAAGTATGCCAAGGGCATTGGTTTAAAAAATATTTTCTTGCATTTTTTAAAAAATATTGCTATATTAAATCCCTTAAATTTTAAGGGAAGGTAGAGAATGCCTGAATTGCGTAAGGACCCAATTATCGGGAGATGGGTAATCATTGCTACCGAGAGAGCAAAAAGGCCACACGATTTTTCTTCTGCTCAGGAAGGTCCTACAGAGGGAGAATGTCCGTTTTGCGAAGGCAGGGAAGAAAAAACTCCTCCGGAAATATTTGCTTTTCGCAAGCCTAATTCTCAGAAAAATAAATCCGGCTGGGAGGTGAGGGTTGTTCCCAGTATTGCGCCTATTTTGCGTATTGAAGGAGAACTTAACCGTCACGGGGCAGGAA
>JAMWCG010000089.1 GCA_023818555.1 Candidatus Omnitrophota bacterium | reverse complement strand
CCCATTGACCTTTATATTTTTATAACGCGGCATAACTACCCGGACATCAACATCTAACTTCTCAAGAGCAACGGGTAGAGAACCTGCTACATCTGCTAATCCTCCGGTCTTAGCAAATGGTTCTACTTCACTAGAAAGATACAAAACTTTTAATTTTTGCGCCAACTCACCCTCCTTTCTTTTAATTAATGGACTCCATTTCCAACCAGTTATACCCGGCTTTAAGACTAACTTTCAGGGGAACTTTCAGGTCTATCACACTCTCCATTTCTTTTTTGACAAGTTCTTTCAGTTCAGTGAGCAATTCTTTATCTAATTCAAAAAGGAGTTCATCGTGTATCTGTAATATAAGCGATGCTCTTATGCCTTGAAGAGTAATTTTTTTATATAGATTGAGCATGGCTAATTTTATAATATCTGCTGCCGAGCCTTGAACCGGGGTATTGATGGCGGTCCTTTCTGAAAATTGTCTTAAGGTCTGATAACTACTGTTTATATAGGGAATATATCTTCTCCGGTTAAGGAGTGTAGTCACATATCCCTTCTCCCGGGCTTCTCTTATTTTTTCTTCCATATATGTTTTTACCCTGGGATAGCGCATAAAATAGGCAGTGATAAACTTTTCTGCTTCTTCTATCTTAATATTGAGTTCCTTACTTAAACCATAGGGGCTCATTCCGTAAATAATTCCGAAATTAATGGTTTTTGCTAAGCTCCGCATTTGAGGAGTAATCTTATCCATGGGTAAAGAAAAGATTAGAGAAGCGGTATGGAGATGAATGTCCATGCCATTACGGAAAGCTTCAATCAGAACCTCGTCACCAGAAAGATGTGCCAGAATTCTCAGTTCTATCTGCGAATAATCTGCAGAAAGAAGAATATGTTTTTTGTCCGGCACAGAGATTGCCTTCCGTATCTGGCGCGCAATCTCTGTTTTTATGGGTATATTTTGTAGATTGGGGTTACTTGAACTCAATCTCCCCGTCTCGGTGTTTACTTGACTGAAAGTAGTATGTATTCTCTGAGTTTCTCGATCTATACAATTCAAAAAATTCTCCACATAGGTTGATTTTAATTTGGCAATCTCCCGATAATCAAGAATTAACTTAGGAAGACGGTGAAGTTCAGCCAATTTTATTAAAACTTCTTCATCCGTAGATGCCCCGGTCTTAACCTTTTTTATTACCGGGAGTTTTAGTTTGTTAAAAAGAATCTCCCGCATTTGTTTAGGAGAATCAAGATTAAATTCCTGTTCTGAAATTTGGAAAATCTCCTTTTTTATTTCCCTTATATTTTTCTCCAAGTTTTCAGCAATACCTTTTAAAAAATTTATATCTATATAGACTCCTTTCTTCTCCATAGCTAATAATACATCTACAAGGGGTAATTCTATTTTGGTATATAAATCAATGAGTTTTTTTTCTATTAATTTAGTTTCCAATAGAGGGAAGAGTCTGAAAATCAATTTTACTACCTCTTGATTATAAATTTCTTCTCCCTCCTCAGAAAAAGGAGGAACGGTCTCTAAATACTCTAAGATGATATCAGGTAAAGTATAGCCTGTGGTGGAAGGATTTAGGAGATAACTGGCGAGCATAATGTCAAAGATATAGCCCTTTATCGTGATACCGTTTTTGTCAAAAATATTCCTTATCTGTTTTAAATCATAACAGATTTTTACCAGAGAATCATCAGAAAAAATCTGCGCAATCTTTCTTTTCCCAATCTCCACACCCTGCTCATTTTTAGCGAGGGGTATAAAGAAAACTCTCTCTCTACAGCCAATATAGATACTTTTCAAAGAAAAGAGCTTATCCCGAGTGAAGGAAAAAGAGAACTTCCCCTCTCTTTTGATTAATTCCTCAAAATCAACCCATTCCTTATCGGTAGTAATCTTCTCCAATTTAATCTCTACCCTTCCGCTCCCTTCCCGAAACAATTCCTTAATTAATTGTTTGAATTCCAATTCTTTGAAGAGACGAAAGAGTTTACTTTTATCCGGAGGTTTTATGCTTAAATCCTCGAGTTTAACTTGCAGGGGCAGGTCTCTATTTAAAAGAACCAGTCTCCGATTTAAAACAATCCTTTCTTTTTCTCTTTCTATAATCTGACGCAAACTCTCTTTTTCTATCTCTGTGGTATGGGAAAGCAGATTATCTATGGTATGAAAACGTTCTAAGAGTTGCTTGGCGGTTTTCTCGCCCACCCCTGAGATTCCCGGAATATTATCGCTAACATCCCCACTCAGAGCCAGAAAGTCAGGAATAAAGGCGGGTTTTGCCCCAAATCTCTCCATTACCGCTTTAAAGTCATAAATGGGATTATCTCCGTGATAAGGATTATAGACAAATATCCCTTCTTCTATCAACTGTAATACATCCTTATCTGCAGTAACTAGGTAGATAAGGAGGCGGGGGTTTTTTAACCTCTCCACCATTGTAGCCATAACATCATCCGCCTCATATCCCTCCTGTTCAAAAATGGGGATGTTATATGCTTCTATAATTTCTTTAATTATCTCCATCTGTTCCTGAAGGTCTTTAGGCATCGGTGGCCTTTTTATTTTATATTCTTCAAATAAACGATGTCTAAAAGTGGGCCCTTTCATATCAAAAGCAACTGCTAAATAAGTGGGTTTCTCTTCCTTTATTATCTTATTGAGCATATTCACAAACCCATAAATTGCGTTGGTTGGCATCCCTTTGGAGTTAGAGAGCCCTCTTATGGCATAATAGGCGCGATAGCAAAAAGAGTTTCCATCAAGGATAAATAATTTTTCTCTCTCTGTGGTTGACACCGTTAAATGAAATTACAATTGGGATTTATATTACGGATTGAACCTATTGAGATTTTTCCTGTGTTTGAGGAATGAGCTCAAGGATTTTTTCAAATTCCTCTTTTGCCAGAGCGTAGTCTCCCTGTCGGTAATAATTCATTGCCTGTTCGTAATGCAGGGAGATATTTATCTCCCGCGTTTTAGCAAAAACATCTTTATACATCTGAGATACATCTGGGTCATCGGGTAAAAGTTCATAGGCTTCCTGAAAAAGAGGGAGTGCTCTCAGATAGTCCTTGCGATTGTAAAAAACCATTGCTTCCTGATACAGTCTTTTAGCCTTAACAATACGCACTTCCTTCTCCTTCTCCATCTGAATAGCCAGTTCCTGGGAAAGCAATTTTGCTTCTAATTCTTTTGCTTTATCGGGAGCATACTGCCAGAGTTTCTCCCAGCATTTCTGAGTCCAGAGGTCATCCTTACTACCTAATTCAATTCTTCTTGTCCAATGTAATATTGCTTTATCATACATTTTTTTTGTCTCATAGAAGAAAGCAAGATTAGAATGTGCCTCTGCAAAATCAGGATTTATGGAGATTGCTTTCAGATAAGCTGATTCTGCCTTGTCAGGATATCCCTTAATCTCATA
Organism: Candidatus Omnitrophota bacterium; assembly: GCA_023818555.1. Taxonomy (GTDB): domain Bacteria; phylum Omnitrophota; class Gorgyraeia; order DTHP01; family DTHP01; genus DTHP01. The sequence continues at coordinate 1,265 of JAMWCG010000089.1, read as the reverse complement.
AATTATCCCTATATCGTTATAGGCAACTGCATAGTAAGGGTCAAGGGAAACTGCTTTCTGATAAAAAACTAAGGCGGTTTCTATATCTCCGCTTTGCTGGGCAGTATAACCCCGATTACGATATTCTATCGCCTCTTTTTGAAAAACCTGTGTATTGGTTGAGGAGGTAGAAAGGAGCGAGAAGAGAATAGCGCAGACAAATATCTTTACTAATCTGTCTTTTTTATCTCTAACCATCTGTCTTTTACGGAAAACTTAAAACAATCGGTTCTTCTTCTCTGGTCTCTTGGATAAATTTTTCTTTCTCTGCCCGAGAGAAAAAATCTATATCTCCATTATCCACCGGGTTGAACTTAAGCAGGTAATCTATTTTTTCCATAACTAATCCAAAATTGCCTTCGGAGAGAGCCTGCATTCCTTCTTGATATACCTTTTCAATCTCATTGAGGACAGGTTTATCTTCCTTTATCCCTGTAGATTTCCCTTCCCATCTTAGAGAATTGTCCTTTAAAGAATGAGGGGAAAAGAGAGCTGTTCGGTTTTCTCCGGTGGAAAGGGAAGTCATTTCTTCTTCATAACGCTTCAACATTGCCATTGCCTTTTCATACCAATGGTCTCTTTTCTTAGCCAATCTTACCCTTTCTTTTAAATAAAAAACCGCCTTTTCTTTCTCTCCTAAATCATTATACAAAAGGGCGAGATTCATATAGGGTGCACAATAATTAGGGTCAAGACTTATTGCCTCCAGATATTCTTTTATGGCTAACTCCCTTAATCCCCTTCTTTCGTAGATGATACCAAGGTCATTATGCAAGATAGAATTTTTAGGCTCAAGGAGAACTGCTTTTTTAAAAAACTGATGTGCCTTATCTAAGTCTCCCTCTTTATAGGCGAGATAACCTATTCTGCGATAATCTGTTACTTCCTTTGAAAAAAAACTTTCCTTTGCTAATAAAGGGGAAGGACAAAAAATAAATAATAAAATAATTAAACCCACTCCCCTTTTCTTTTTCATACCTTGAAAGAAATCTTAACATAAATATAACTCACATGTCAAGTAATTTATGATAGACTTACAGAAATTAATAGATTATCTAATCTTAAGTGAAGGGATAGGAGTCCCTCTTACAGAAACCATAAAGGAATCTACAGAACTCAAACCAGCAGCATCTTTCACGGTCAAGACAACATTATAGGTTCCCGGTTTAGTATAAACATGTTTCACCTTTACTCCCTCTGCTCTCTCCCCGTCTCCAAAATCCCAA
>JAMWCG010000088.1 GCA_023818555.1 Candidatus Omnitrophota bacterium | reverse complement strand
AAAAGAGCATACATTCTCTCTACTTTTCCTCCTGCCTTCTCAATCGCTTCAGTTACCTTTTTTGTCCGCTCCTTACTAATCCCCTTAATCCCCTCCAGACTATACTTACCTAACATAAGAAACTTTGCCATCTTACCTCACCTCCTTTCCAATTTTTCCCTTACCGATTTTACTTTACCTTCTATACTAATTTTTTTATCTCTGCGGTCATCAATCTCTATCTTGGTCAAAATCCGCTTTACTCCCGAAGCCATAACTACCTCGTGCATCCTTTTAGCAATCTCTAAGAGCTTTTTAAGTGAACTTGCTTCTACAATTGTTCCCATGGCAGTAATTTCAGTCTTTATATCTTTCTCTTTAAGCAAAACTTTTTCTGCAATAGCGATGTATTTGCTTAGAGATGTATCTTTTGTCCCTACCGGAATTATACTTATATTCATTATGGGCATAATTATCCTATTTCAATTCTATAATCTCCGCTTCCATTTTTTCTAAATCCAAAATAGCAAAAGTTGCTCTTCCCGTAAGCCAACCCCCAATTTCCCCGGGATTGATAAAAAGAGAATTTTTCTCTTTTTTTATCTCCGTAATATGGGTATGTCCGGAAATAACTACTGAGGGAAGACTGTGCTGGTTGAGTTCTTTAATCTGAGTTAATTCGTGGACAATAAGAATATCTTTCCCGGAAAGATTAAATATATAGGGAGGTTCTTTAATTTTCCCCTTAGATTTTTCTTTCAGCCCAACCTTTTCTCCATCGTTATTGCCAAAAACTCCTATGAAATCAAAACCCTTCTCAAAATATGGCTTGAGGGAAAAAGGAGCCACATAGTCTCCCGCATGGATAAAGAAATTTATGCCTTTCTCTCGGAATATTTCCAGGGCTTTATTTATATTTTCAAGATTATCGTGGGTATCGGATAAAATCCCTATCTTCATGTCTTGGATTCGGTCTGAGCGTAAAAAGTGGAAATTTTTCTCTCCACTTCCTCACTTTTACACTTCGGGCAGGTAGGTTTGAGTTTGCTGTATTCTTCCACTCTACACTTTACTTCAAATACCTCACTACATTTTTTACACTGAAATTCATAGACCGGCATACTCTCACCTCCTCTTGAAACAGGGCGAGTGACCGGATTTGAACCGGCAACACCCTGAGCCACAGTCAGGTGCTCTCACCAAGTTGAGCTACACTCGCCACAATTATTCTTTCAGAGGTTCCTGCAACTTTTTCTTTATCTCTTTTAAGGGATTGGTAATTAGTTCTTCTACCCCCTCTTTTGTTGTCTCAGAAACCTTCTCTAAAATAAATAAGGGAGCTTTCCGCGCTAATTTATCGGCTATTTGCTTCCAGAGTTGCTCTCCTATTTTAGCATAATCTATACTCGGTTTGTCAAATTTTGTTTTTATTTCAAAATCAAAAATTACTTTACCATCCTTGTCCTTAAATGTCTCAATGACTTTTTCCAGAGAAACCCCAAAAATCTGAGAAGAATTTTCTTCCGCTATAAGTTTATCCAGTTCCAATTTGCATTTTAAATTCAGGTCGTTATTTTGGGAAAAAATATCCGCGTAAAGATTGACTATCCCCTGGTTTATCTTCCCAGAAATAACCTTTCCTAAATAGGGTTTAAGATAAAGATAATCCAAATTGTGCAGACTGAATTTTGCCTCCATATCCTTACGCGTAAAATTTAGCCATCCGGAAGAATTAACCTCCCCTTCTTCTTCTATCCCTGCTTCCCCCAATTTTGCTTTTAGGACATAATCGGTAACTACATCTGTAAGGGGTAAAATAAGTTTCTTTATAGAAAGGTTTATATCCCGCAGAACGATACTTAAAGGAGGTTCACCCAGCGACTTATCTATGAAATTTAATTCTCCTTTATTTATTTTCAATCTCAAAACCAATAAAGGCAGAACTTTGGTTTCTCTTTTCTTTTCCGAAGTTGAAAGTATATCTGAAAAATTAAATTTATCTCCGGCTATTCTCACTATCTTTAAATGAGGCTGATCAATGATTAAAGAATAAAAAACCGCTTTCCCCCTTAAGAAGGGAATTAGGGCAGGAGTAAATCTTATCCGGTCTATACTTAGAAATTTTGTATCTTTCTTTTCCGTAAGAGAATCAAAAATAACCAGATTTTTTATGGAGAAAGAAAGAGGTAAACTCAAATCTACACTTCCGATGCTCACCGGGCGCTGCAAAGACTTAGAAAGTTGCATAGCCAGAAGAGAAGAAAGTTTAAACCTCAAGAAAAGGTATCCAGCCACAATTAGTAAGATTAAGAAAAGGAAAATTATCTTTTTCATCTTTTTTAACTATCTGCCCAATTAACCAAATTCTCACGCGCCTGGGCCGAATTGAACGGCCAACCCTCTGCTTAGCATACCACACTAGATTACTCTAGCTCCCGTTAATTCGGGATTGTGGTCTGGACTATGTCTTCACCTTCTCAGGTGTGTGGCGTATAGTCTCTGAGGACTCCCGTTTTATTTCCAGGTAGTCTTTAGCCCACTTCACATATTTATTCTGTTTGTTTCCAGTTTTTTCAAAGCGGATGACCTTGGGGCAATTTGGTGTATTCGGAACATAAACAACTTTATCCTTCTCAGGGCAATAGATGGCGTAATAATCAAATTCATTTGGCTTATAATGTTCCGTATAGGAACCTTTACTGTCAGCCCAACTCCGTCGAAACTTAACTTCAATTACCCCATTCTTTAGAGTAGCATACTTTACTTGTAATTTCACTGCTTCTCCATTATTCATAATCGCTACAATCTCGTAAGGTTGATGTTCTGACAAGGGTATACAAGGAACGTAACCCTTAATGATAAGATCACTCATAGTTTTTGCTACTCCTATATCCGCTTTTACTTTCGTGTGGTGCAATCTTCACCTCCTTTCTTAATAATTTTAGACTACCTGTAACTCCGGTTGCCTGCAAGTCATCCTCCAAAGGACTTCCTTGCATATAGCCACATTCACTCTATGTGTTCCTTTTCCACATAGAGGCTCCTTTAGAAGGCAGATGCTCTGTCCTATTGAGCTACAGGCGCATATCCTAATCACTGAACGAAATACATCTTTTTTGAACAAAACCCCCTACCTTCTTCCGCCGCTTCACGGCTAAAACCCTGAGTTTTTATTATAACATCAAAATACACAATTTTCAAAAGAATTATCTTTATATAACTTATCAATTCTCTCTTAAAGGCTTTGTCTAAAGTGGATGGTTTGAATAAAATTCTAATTCCTTCCATAATAGGGTTGACAAAAGAGTGAAATATATACCCTATCTTACACGCTGTGTCGTCATTCCTTTTAATTAATATTTTATGATGAATTTCCCCTTGTCAGATTATTAAATAATCTTTCAGGCCAATCATTATCCTCCAAGAATAAAACATGTCGGTTTATATACTCTTCTTTTGAAGGAAAAGAGGTCTTACCTTCTATTAACTTTTCATATGGAGTTTTTGAAAGAATAAAGGATTCTAAGACTATATTTTCTTTATTAATTCTTCGTTCTATCTCTTTAATAGTGACTGCTTCTGAAGCAACGGGCTTAAGGCCCGCAAAAACTATCTTTTCATCATCTAATCCCTTTGTATGTGCCAAACCTTTTGGGTCTATAAAGACAATAGTTTGCCTTTTATCCTTTTTTATCCAGATAATAAAATCAGGGTAAAATCCTGTCCACTGAAGCTGAAACCCAACCCCGGAAAAGGGATAATTTCTTAAAAGATATACCTCAAATCCAAGTTTGTCTTTATGTGTTTTAAAATACTCTTTTAATCCCAGCACAAACTCTTTTTCACTCTCCACAAGACCTGCTGGCGAGATTTTGTCTATTTCCTTACTTTGAAGTAATATCGGCACATAGAGGGACCTATCAAAATAAACTCGTGGCAAAGTTTTATCTTCTTTAAGTAGTTTCTCTAAATCTTTTGTCAGGTTCCTTATCTCCTTGACCAGTTCTTTCTTCCTCTTATCTATCTGAACCATATAACCCTGTCTCTTTTCAGAAATAAGGGGTAACGGCAGTCGTTTAACCTCATCGTAATATAAGTTTTCCGTCTCAAATTGTTTTGCATTTTTTCTATAAAACAAGTCAGTGTATTTTTTAATAACCAAGAGGGCAATATCTTCCAGCCGTTTTATGTCTTCCTTAGATTTGACATCAAGAATTTCAGGAAGTGAGAGAAGATTGTATCTATCAGATAAAAGAAGATTTTTAAGCATTTCCATCTCAAAAATCAGATTCCAATCTCCCCTTTGAGCCCTAAATTCAAGCATCTCCAGCCAGATTCTTTGCCAATCAAGTAAATCAACAATATCCTCTGAAAATCTCATATTTCCAACTTCTGGTCTTATCTCTTCTCTTTTCACCTCCTCTCTTTTTTCTTCCGCCTGATATATTGACACTTTTGGCAGGAGGTCAACTGTATAACTTATCCTATTGTCAATCTCCAACCTTAAAATCTCCTCTTCCTCAAATTTCTTTTCAGGTTTGGAAAGAGTATAAAGAGTCTTCCATTTATCTTGATGTTGAAGTTTTACAGGTATATTAATTATTTCAAACTCCACTTCCTCACGCCTGATTGCCTCCAGGAACTTGTTTAGATAGTCAGCTTTAATTCCATAAATATTGAGCGTCTCTAAGAGCCGAACCTGCGAATTCTCGTCGCTTCTCTTTAAGGTCATCCCCTTACCTTTAAGCCTTACCCCTCTTCCA
>JAMWCG010000087.1 GCA_023818555.1 Candidatus Omnitrophota bacterium | reverse complement strand
ATATTGATTATCTCAATCATTCTTTTTTTATTTAAACATAAAATAAAAGAGAGCAGTAAAAAGACAATCCGCAGCGATGATTAAAATAAAGGAAAAAACCACTGCCCGGGTAGTTGCCCTCCCTACCCCTTCTGCTCCTCCTTCTGTATCCAAACCTTCCCGGCAGGAAATAAGTGCAATGATTATGGCAAAAGAGAATGCCTTGACTACTCCTGTAAAAACATCTTTATAAGTCAAGGTATTAAAAGTCATCCGCAGATATAAATTCTTGCCTATCCCCAGTTTCCCTACCCCGATAATAAAGCCACCGAGAATTCCCACCAGGTCTGCATATATGGTAAGTATAGGAAGCATACTCATCAAAGCAATAAAACGGGGAACTACCAGATGTTTTATAGGATTTACTGCCAGAGTTTGCAAAGCATCTATCTGCTCTGTAACTTTCATTGTGCCCAACTCCGCGGCAATCGCTGCTCCCATCCTCCCCGCCACTACCAGAGCGGTTAAAACCGGGCCCAATTCCCGGGTAATGGAAAGGGCAACTAAAGAAGAGATATAAATCCTGGCTCCAATCTTCTGCATCTGATAGGCACTCTGTAAGGCAAGGACCATCCCGGTAAAGAGAGAGGTAAGAAAAACCAAGGGAAGACTTTCCACTCCGATTTTGGTCATCTGCCCGAGCAGATTTTTCTTTCTGAAAGGAGGAAGGAAAGATAGACCGAGAGCATGGCTAAACAAAACCCCTACACTTCCTAAGTAAGCGATGAGGGAAAGAAACTTTTTTCCTAAATACCTAAACATCTTATCTTAAAACTTAATTTTTCTTTCAAAACCGAGTATCTCTTCGTTCTCTTTTAACCTCAGTTTTAAACTCCGATTTTCTTCAAGTTTATATTCCAGACCAAACTCATCAAATTTTTCCTTTAAAGGGTCCTGATATTCCCGGTAGTCCTTCGGATAAGTGCGTAACTGGAGACTTATTTTTTCATCTATCTCTTTATCCAGAGAGAGATAACCGGCAGACTCTTTTTGTGCGATGCTCCATCCCTGCCAGTTTATTCTCTCCTGATAAGGAATAAGGACGAGATTTTTCCCAAAATCAGGTTTCCCCAGGCGTTTTAAATCCAGCCATCCGCTCAGTTCAAAATATCCTTTATCCTGATAGACCCGGGTATCGGTCAGTTTAAAGCGATTATTTTCTCCCTCAAATTTAATTCTCCCTCCCTTAAACTTAAATGGCCCGAGTTCTCCTTCTCCGAATTCTATATCCCCCTTAGTGAGAAGTTTCCCTTCCTTTATTTCCAGTTCTGTCTTTCCTGAAACTCCACCCCAGGCATTCCAATCAGGATAATAAAACTGGGCAAGATAGAGAAGATTTAGATTATGGATAAATAAAGCAGCCTCTCCCGAAAGTTTATTTAATAAATCTATCTTCCCCGAAATTTTTACCGCCTCTGCCCAATTAAAATCCTCTATACTAAATACACCCTCCTTAAATCTGTATTTCCCTTCCATCTCAGGAAAAGGAAAATAATTCCATACAGTCCCCGAACTGTAAAAATCACCCTGAATTGCTTTCTCAACCGGATCATACTCACCCTCTATAAAAATCTGGGAAATCAGCTCATTATCCAATAAAGAAAAGTGGTCAAACTTTATCCTTATCGCTTTCCTTTTCTCCTTCAATGCTCCCTCAATCTGGAGAGGAGAAATTTCTCTGTCTGCGGTAGGAAAAATGAGTAGGTTAAATTTTCCTTCCTGCGGAAAAATGTCTCCTTCCATGCGAAACCAGGACTTCTCTTCACCAAAACCTTGCAAAAAAATTCTTTTTCCATCTCCCTGGAGAGAGATTACTGCTGGAATAAGGATGAAATAAGGCTTCTCTTCCTCTATTTTGAAAAAATGGCAACGCAGTTCCATGCGGGGAATCTTTTCCCTCAGATTACGCAAAGTTGCTTCCAGAAGGAAAGGAATGTCTCCGGCAAGCTTTCCTTTCACATTCTTAAGTTCTAAATCTCCGTTATCCAGAAGAGCATCCATTGAAGAAATCTCCAAAGGCAACCTAAATCCGTGGACAAAGAAGACCGCCTTTTCCATTCTCACTCTAAAAGACTTTGCAACTTTCTCCGGTTCAAGGAACAGCTTCCGGAGAGAGAAAGTAAAATAAGCCCTTTCTGCCTCTAAGGAAAAAATTTCTTCTTTGTCAGAAATAGAGATATCCTCAACAATTAATTCCCCTCCCCAGTGCGGGTAAATTCTGGCAATTTTTAAGGAAAGTCTTAATTTCTCGCTTAGCGCTTTTTGCAGGGAGGCCTTAATCTCTTCCCGCAACCTATCCTGTTGGGCATAGAGAAAGAGGGATAGTCCTGAAATTACAAAAAACAGAATAAAAAAATTGCGTTTTCTCTTCTTCCGTCTCCCAAGCATATAACATATAATTTAGGAATCGCTATTTCATAACCTGCTTTTCTCCAGCCACCTCAAATTGAAGGTGATTTTCGTGAAGGACAATCTTTATGGTATCTCCCACTTTAAATTTAGCAGCGATTATCTCCTCTGCCAGGGGGTCTTCTACATAGCGCTGAATTGTTCTGCGCAATGGTCTTGCCCCTAAAATAGGGTCAAATCCTTTATCAATCAAAAATTCCTTTGCCTCAGGGGTCAGTTCTATAAAATATCCCTGCTCACTCATTCGCTTCCGCACATCATTCATCTCCAGTTCTACAATCTTCTGTAAATTATCCCGCGTAAGTGGACGAAAGACAATAATATCGTCTATGCGATTAAGAAACTCCGGCTTAAAAGTCCTTTTCACCTCTTCCATCAGCCTTGTCTTTATCGTCTCATAATCAACCCCTTCTTTTTCGCTCCGGAAACCCAAAGTAGCCTGTTTCCTCCAGAATTCTGCTCCAATATTAGAGGTCATAATCAGAATAGTATTTCTAAAATCCACCCTCCTTCCGAAACTATCGGTGAGTCTACCTTCATCCAGAACCTGAAGGAGAATATTAAAGACATCTGGATGGGCTTTTTCTATCTCATCTAAAAGAACCACGGAATAAGGTCTTCTCCTTATCTTTTCTGTAAGCTGGCCACCTTCTTCATAACCCACATAACCCGGAGGAGCACCCACCAGACGGGAAACATTAAACTTCTCCATATACTCCGACATATCCAACTGGACCAAAGCGTCCTCATCACCAAACATAAATTCCGCCAAAGCTTTTCCCAGGAGGGTCTTCCCTACTCCGGTGGGTCCTAAGAAGATAAACGAACCAATAGGCCGACGGAGGTCCTTGAGTCCCGCGCGTGAACGACGCACTGCCCGGGCAATGGCAGAAATTGCCTCCTCCTGTCCAATCACCCGTTTGTGGATCTCTTCTTCTATCTGAAGAAGTTTCTCCGATTCCTTCTGCTCCAATCTAATCAAAGGGATACCCGTCCACTTGGAAACAATCTGGGCAATGTCCTCTTCAGTAACCTGCGGATGTATCTCGTTCTTCTTCCGCTCCCATTCCCGCTTGAGTTGTTCCAATTGCTGGCGGGTAATCCTTTCCTGGTCACGCATATTTGCCGCCTTCTCAAAATCCTGACCCTTTATCGCTGCCTCCTTCTCCTTGGTAAGCTGCTCTATCCTCTGTTCCAGTTCCTTCATTTCCGGAGGAGGGGTGAGCACCGAAAGTCTTGCCCGGGAACCCGCCTCATCAATTAAATCAATCGCTTTATCTGGCAAAAATCTCCCTGAAATATAACGGTCAGATAAACGGGCTGCAGCCATAATTGCCTCATCAGTAATCTTTACCCGATGATGTGCCTCGTATTTATCACGCAAACCCCGCAAAATATCCACGGTCTCTTCCACACTGGGAGGGTCAACAATAATTGTCTGAAACCTCCTTTCCAAGGCAGCATCTTTTTCTATATATTTGCGATACTCATCTAAGGTAGTCGCTCCAATACACTGGAGTTCTCCTCTTGCCAGAGCAGGTTTTAAAATATTAGAAGCATCAATGGCTCCTTCAGCTCCTCCTGCCCCCACTAAGGTATGGAGCTCATCTATAAAGAGAATCACATTTTCCGAACGTTTTATCTCATCCATTACCGCTTTGATTCGCTCTTCAAACTGTCCACGATATTTAGTCCCCGCAACCATCAAAGCCAGATCCAGAGTGATTACTCGTTTATCGCGCAAAACTTCAGGCACATCACCCCGCATAATCTTCTGAGCAAGCCCTTCCACAATAGCAGTCTTACCCACTCCCGCTTCTCCTAAGAGAACCGGATTATTTTTTGTCCTCCGACTTAAAATCTGCATTACCCGTTCAATCTCATCTTTCCTTCCAATCACCGGGTCAAGTTTATTCTCCCGAGCTAACTGGGTAAGGTCCCTGCCAAAAGCATCCAGCGCAGGGGTCTTTGTTTTTTGAGCGTGCCCAGTTCCATAAGGAGAACCTGCTGGCCCTCCTCCCCCTAAGAGTTCCATTACCGCTCTTCTTACTTTGGTAAGGTCCAATCCTAAGTTAACCAGAACCTGTGCCGCCACTCCTTCTCCTTCCCGGATTAAACCTAAGAGCAAATGCTCTGTCCCGATATAATTATGTCCTAAAGAACGCGCCTCTTCCATGGCCAGTTCAATCACCTTTTTTGCCTTGGGAGTAAAAGGAATGTCCCCAGAAACGACTGTGCTTGGTCCTGGTTGAACCAGTTTTTCTATCTCCAGGCGAATACTTTCCAGGCTCAAACCTAAGTTCTGCAGGACCGCCGCCGCCACTCCCTCTCCTTCTCGGATTAAACCTAAGAGCAGATGCTCTGTCCCGATATAATCGTGGTTGAAACGTCTTGCCTC
>JAMWCG010000086.1 GCA_023818555.1 Candidatus Omnitrophota bacterium | reverse complement strand
CGGTTTAAGCGATTGTTTTGCATATACCAATTCGCAGACTTCTTTAATCTCTACACCGTTTTCTTGAATCCAATCTTCTCCGGTGATGCCACAATCAAGGTCAGTCTCTACATAGCGGGGAATTTCCTGGGCTCTTAATAAAATCGGCTCTATCTCCGGGTCATCAATGGATGGAAAATAGGAACGTTCAGAAAGAGAAATTTTAAAACCTGCTTTTTTAAAAAGATAAATTGTTGCTTCCTGCAGACTTCCCTTAGGTAAACCTATTTTCAGTTTTCTCTCCATCTCTTCTCCTTTTATTTCAGGCCTCTGCTTCCCAATTTTACTGCGGGAACTCCTTCTTTACAAAGGGGGCATTTATCTTCAGAATAATTTTTAATGGGGATTTTTACCAGATATTCAAAGCGGTCTTTAAACTCCAATTTCTCAGTAGCGCGGTCAACAATTGCTGCCACTCCGATTAATCTTCCTTCATTTTCTCTTACTAAATTTATCAACTCATTCACTGTGGAACCTGTGGTAAGCACATCCTCCACAATTAAAACCCGGTCATTCTTAGTCAGGGAAAATCCTCTCCGCAGAGTCATCTTCCCTTCCTCTCTCTCTGTAAAGATTGCTCTTGCTCCCACTGCTTTGGCTACTTCCTGTCCCAAAACAATCGCTCCCACCGCCGGAGAAAGCACTACTGTAATCATCTCAGTTCTAAATTTATCTGCAATTGCTCTCGCCAGCCAAGCGGAGTATTTGGGATATTGAAGGGTTAAGGCACATTGAATATACTTATCAGAATGCAACCCACTGGAAAGAATAAAATGTCCATTCAAAATTGCCCCTGTCTTCCCCAAAATATCCAGAACCTCATCCCTGTTCATCTCTTTACCCCCTTTCCTCTTTAAGGAGTTCTTCCTGTTCTTTGATAATCGCCTTTATCTTCTCTGCCTCTTTTAAAGGATTGTTCGCCTTAAGCACCGGCCTCCCTACCACAATATAATCTGCTCCTGCTCTTAAAGCCTCCTCAGGAGTAGCAATCCTTTTCTGGTCATCGGCAGACAATTTCTTTAAACGGATCCCCGGAGTCACGATTAAAGGTTTTTCTCCAAAATTCTGCCGAATAAGTTTTGCTTCCTCAGAGGAAGAAACTACCCCATCTAAACCTGCCTTCATTGCCAGGCGCGTAAGATGTAATACCTGCATATCTACGCTGCGACCTATTCCTAATTGCAAAAGGTCATCGTGTTCAAGACTGGTAAGCACAGTTACCCCCAAAAGAAGGGGCCGATTCAATCCCTCCTTTTTAGCTACTGCTTTAGCGATATCCAGAGCACGCTTTAGCATCAAAAAACCTCCTTGAATATGCAGGGTAAGCATAAAAACTCTCGCACGGACGGCAATCTCTACCGCTTTAGCCACTGTGTGGGGAATATCATGGTATTTCAAATCCAAAAAAACCTCCCCACCTTTTTTCTTTATACAATGAATTACTTCTGGTCCACAGGCAGTAAAAAGCTGTGCCCCTACTTTGAAAATCTTTACCCCGGAAATGAGTACTTCTACAACTCTCTCAGCATCAGAAAGATTTTCTACATCCAGAGCAACGATTAAACGGTCATCAATTTTTCTCATCATTTATAAGTCTGAAAGGAGAACAACTAATTTCCCAATCTCCCGATAAGTTCTTTTATACTGGTTAACTTATTCTTCTTAAGATATTCCTCAATCCCTTTAACCACTTCCCGGGCAATCCGGGGATTGATAAAATTACCTGTTCCTATGGCTACACAGGTAGCTCCTGCCATAAAAAATTCTAAAGCATCCTGAGAAGAAACAACTCCTCCCATCCCAATAAGAGGAAGTTTTACTGCTTGCGCTACCTTATAGACCATATATAACGCTATGGGCTTAATTGCCGGACCACTTAATCCTCCATAAATACTTCCCAATTTTGACTTTCTTTTTTCTATATCTATTGCCATACCAAAGAAAGTATTCACCAAACTTAAAGCCTCTGCTCCCGCATCAAAAGCCGCCTGAGCAATGGAAACAATATCGGTCACATTCGGGGAGAGTTTAGCAATGATTGTTTTATCTGTAGATTCTCTTACCGCCTTTACCACACCATAGGTAAGGTAAAAATCCTGTGCGAAAAGGCACTCTGCTTCGGACTCTATGTTGGGACAGGAAATATTTATCTCCAAAGCTGAGATTTCCTTCACTTTATCTAATCTTTTTGCCAATAACCCATAATCTTCAATACGCTCCCCGGCAATACTTACAATAATCGGAATTTGTAACTGAGAAAGAAGAGGCAATTTTTTCTCCAAGAAAATCTCTACACCTTCATTCTGCAGGCCAATGGAATTGAGCATTCCTGAGGGAGTTTCTATAACGCGAGGAGGAGAATTTCCCTGGCATGGTTTAAGTGTGATGGTTTTGGTAACCAGTGCTCCTAAGCGATTTTCTTTTATTAACTCAACATAATCATCTTCATAACCAAAGGTTCCCGAAGCAACCAGAACCGGAGTCTTCAATTTTAAGTTTCCAATCTCTACCGCAAGGTCTATTCCCAAAGAACCTCCTCTAAGTTAAAAACCGGCCCTTCCTTACAAATCCTTTTATAACCCTGAACTGTCTTTACTACACATCCCCAACATCCACCCAATCCACAGGCAATATTTTCTTCTAACGAGCCAAAAGCCAAAATTTTAAATATATTAGCAATTTTCTTAATTTCTTGCAACATAAAAATCGGACCGGCGGCATATAAAATAGTATTGAGTAATGAGTATTCAGTATTTAGCAAGTCTCTCAACAAATCGGTAATTAAACCTTTAAAGCCCAAAGAACCGTCCTCAGTAGCAACTTTTACTTCATCACACAGATCCTTAAACTCTTTTTCAGAGAGGAGGTAATCCTTACTCTTTGCTCCCAGGAGAAGAATAATTTTGATTTTTGATTTTTTCCCGAATTTTCGGGATCCCGACTCTGCGGGGAGATTTTTGACTTCCCTTAATCTTTCTGCCAGGAAAAGCAAGGGAGCCACTCCTACTCCTCCCGCCACAAGCAAGTAAGTCACAGGTGCTTGGGTATTTTGTTGTTCTGGCAGAGGGAACCCCTTCCCTAAAGGACCAATCACATCCAATATCTCCCCGGGGGTTCTTCCCGACAAAATCTCCGTTCCTTTACCTCTTATTTTATATAAAATTTCAATCTGGTTACTGGATACCCGATATATACTAAATGGTCTTCTCAACAAAGGATTAAATCCCTCATGCACTCGGATATGTAAAAATTGTCCTGGGTTAGCCTCCTGAGCAATCTCTGGAGATTCCAAAATGAGTTTAAAATGTTCAGGAGCAACTTCTGAATTAGAAATTATCTCTGCTTTAATCTGCACCATTTAACTAATCACTTCTGACACTTTGGACAAAAATATGTTCCTCTTCCGCCAAGGGCAATCCTTTTTACAGGAGTTTTACAGACAAAACAGGGTTTCCCTTCCCGTCCATAGACCTTATGATACTTTGCATACTCTCCAGGTTGTCCGGATAACTGTAAATACTGGTCTACAGATGAGCCTTTATATGTTATTGCTTCCTTTAATGTCTCTTTTATTTCTTTAAAGAGTAATTCCTTTTCTCTCTCCGTTAAGGAATGGGTTATTCTTTCCGGATGAATATGGGCTCTAAAGAGCGCTTCCGCCGCATAGAGATTCCCCACTCCTGAAAGAAAAGTCTGGTCCATTAAGAGGGGCTTTATCTTTGTTCTCTTCTCAGAAAGCATTTTTTTAAATTCTTCCAGCGTGATCTCAAATGGCTCAGGACCTAATTCTTGAATAAATTTCAATTTCTTCCAATCATCTACAAGACGCAATTCACCCAAAAGTCTCCGGTCGCGGTAATCTAAGAATTTTCTATCCGAGAGTTCAAAACTTACCCTTGCCTTTTCTGGCTCCCCAGGATAGATCAATTGTCCAGTTAATTTTAGATGAATACATAAAGATTTACCGCTGGATAATTCTAAGATAAGCAGTTTCCCTTTTCTTAAAACATTTTTAATAGTTGCTCCTTTCACTTCTTTAACAAATTCCTCCTTCTTTGGCTCTTTTATAACTTTAGGATTATTAACAATTACCTCTACAATCTTTTTATTCAAAACTACTTTTTCTAATTCCCTTTTTATTGTCTCTACCTCAGGTAATTCCGGCATATCCTATCCTTTCTTTTGAAAAATTACTAAAGGTTATATTTTTCTAATCCTTCCCTCTCCTTTTGTTAACCTATATATTTTTATGGTAATTCCCATTCTATACTCATCTGCTCAAGTAAACTCTTTATTTTGTCGGGTTTAATCTTGCGCTCCTTTATTCCAGACAAAGTGCTATTAAGTCTATTGTTGTTTACTTCATTTGTGACATGTACAAAGAAATTGTACAAAAATGCCCGTCCTTCATAATGCCAATAGATTATGTCTTCCATGATAAACAACCATTTTATCACCTTCAATAGGACATCTGGTCGTGGATTATTCAGGGAAATAGGATTTTGTTGTAGTAGGTCATCTACATTATTATTTGAACAATGATACAAAAGAATAATAGTATTCCATAATTTATTAAATTCTCCTTCATTCTTTCTTTTTGTTTTTCTCAAAATTAAAGCAATTTGATCATGCCTTCCTTCTTCAAGGTCACAGTTTACTGGGATATCAACTTTAAAATCAAAATTCCATTTAACCCCCGGTCTGTGAATATAGAGTTTTTCACCTGTAGATAAATCTTCAACTGGATATCTGACTTCTATACCTCTTCCCTTTTTGTCTTTCTCAAACTCAATAAATGCTGTTACTACTTTTTCACAATCTCAAAGCGTCCAAGTAATTCTACAATTCTAATTTCTGGTCCTTCGATCACTTGCTTATTT
>JAMWCG010000085.1 GCA_023818555.1 Candidatus Omnitrophota bacterium | reverse complement strand
TTCCCTCAGTCTTTTCAATTATTAGGTAATACCAATACCAATCATCGCTTGAAAAGTTAGGCCAAAGGCCGATGATTGGGACCTTCGGGACTTCAACAATATCTTCTCTCTTATAAAGTTTTTCAATAGTGATACTCCTATCTCTTCCTTTTGTGTCTGTCTCTAACGGCAATGTAAGTTTTGCCATCATCCCTTCCTCAGTTTTCTCCCATTGAAAGTATTTGCCCACCTCCTCCGGTTTAAAGTAATTAAGAATTTCTTTTTTTAGGGGCAGAACGAACTCCCAGGAACCTTTTGAGATAGTGTATTCTTGGTGCAACGGTAGTTTTAATACTTTCTCCGTGAGAAAGTCTATCGTTGGAAATACAACGTCGTCCTTAATCCCCCTCACAGTAAAAAGTTTCTTCCTCTCCTCGGGTGCCCTCTGATCAAAAACACAAAGCATCTCATTCACTCTGATAGAACCGGAAACAATTCTATCCTTTTCCCTTCTCCAGATTTCTTCGTCAGCGACAATTATCCCACCCCCTTTCTTGGAAGATTTCAAATAAAAATCGCCGCTTCTCTTTTCTTCTTCATAATCGGCATATTGGAAAAGAGGAGACACTTCTTCACTAATAGGTTTAATATTAAAATCTTTCACTTCTGGTAGTGATGCTTCTCTTCTTATTATTCCTAACCATGTCTCAAATACTTTCCCTATGTCTTGTCCTTTTACCTTTTCGGAAATTTTCATTACCCATTTCTCAAGAATACGAAGTTCTCTAAGTGCATTCTCCTTTTTGAAATATATCGCTGGGTCAGTCAAAAATCCTTCTTCCGTCTTCCAAGGAATATATTCTGGAAGTAAATATTCCGGTGGTGTAAAGAAGAGACTTTTTGGTGAAGTCGCTCCAATTAGAATTTTATCTACATAGATTAGATATATTTTCCTCCACTCCTCTTCTTTACCCGGCTTCGGTGAAGCACTGAGAATTTGGACAAAATCATATTTTGAGTTTGGGTCTATTTCCACGAGTTTGGCTTCTATGTTAAAATTATATACCTTTTTGAAGCAAAAAATCCCGAGGAGTCCCCTCCACTCATTTGTCACTTCTTGATGGAGAGGATGTCTTTTATCAAACAAGGCTTCGGCAAAGAGGACAGGTCTTGCCCAAACTGTTGGAATAGCGGTGAGGACATCTTTTGTCGCTTCCGCGGTGATATCTAATTCGTTAGGAAGGTTCTCAATTAATTCTTCATTTTCTTCCCATGTGCCCCTTTTTTGAAGACCACTTATTAACTGACCTTTCCCTTTTGGTAAGTAAGGAACTATTGGCATTTTATTCCTCCTCTAATTTTAAACCATAATTTTTATTGCAAAATCTTTTTATCGCTTTATAAAGGAGTAAAACGAGTTTCCCGGTGGCAAATTCTCCGGTCTCGCCCCCCGGAGGCACGGTACTTAGCCGCTCTTCTTCTTTCTTCTTTTTTATTGTCTCTTTTATCCGACACATCTCTTCCCAAAGTTCGTCGTAGCCATATTTTAGCGGGGTATAAGGGCGCGCTTCTGGGGCAAGAATAGTTTTGAAACTCTCTTCATCTATTTTTCCTGCAAGTTCCTCTCCCTTTTTTATATGAGAAAAGACATTTTTCAAAACATCTTTATTGAATAATCTTAAATCCTGCTCTGTTGAAAGATGAAATTCGCATACCCATCTTAAATAAGAATAGAAATATGAGGCAAGTTCATCCAAGATTTTTTGCGCCTTCTCCAATCTCAATTGCCCCTTTCGGAAGAAATCTGCATCCCAGGGAATGAGGTCCCTCGCTTCTTCATACTTTTCACTCTTAATGAGCGGTAAATAAAATGAGAGGTAGGCAATCCCCAGAGATGTGAAAAATAAAGCCTCGTTTTCCAATTTCTCAGAAAGTGGGATGTCTTGCCAATTAACCATTTTCGCTTCTTCCTTAGGAACTTCCCGTCCCGCGTAATAAGAAAAGAGTCTCTGTCTGCCTTCCTGATGTTTTTGGAAGTAGAAATCCAAGGCGGACAGTGCAGATAAGAGTTCAATATAATGGACCGGATTCTCTTGGTTAATTCCCCCTTCTGCATAGGTTCTATCTTTAGCATCCAAAATTCTTTCACCCATTAAATAGACGGCGTCATAAGGTGAACCTTCCCTCCAAAGAAAATGGTAGTGGGATAACGCAGTTTTGGCATTTAAGATGAAATGCTCCGGGTGGGCATAGATGGTATCCTGTTTTTCCGGCGGAATATTATAAGAAAAGTAGGGCAATAATAAAGCCCCACCAATCTTAAATTTTCCCTTATTTCCCCAATTTTCCTCATTTGCTTTATCCCGAAGGATTTTAGCAATGGTAGGAAAGCCACTGGCGCCGGTAGCTCCGAAGATGGTAGCAAAAATAAAAAGCTTAGCGAAATAGCCATTGCCAAGAGTAGTCTTGATGTTCTGAATCAGAGTATGCCAAGGTTCTTTATCTAATTGCTTGCTAATTCCCGCCATAACCGGGGCGCCCACTGAAGCACGGCCCCTAAAACCCTGGTCCCATTCTAAATCTTCTAACTCAGAGCGAGTATATAAAAGTTGGCACAAATCTTGGTATTCTTTAGATAATGTGTGATATTTAAAATATTCACTCAGAGTTTTTTCTTCCCTAACTGGGGACCAGGCGTATATTGGCTGGTTATTTTCATCCCGTGAGAATGTTATCTCGGTTTTAAATAAGCGGAAGTCTTCCGGAAAATTTAACTCTTTCTTTAAAGTCAAATAACGGGAGATTAATACTTTAACTCGATTCAGATTACCATGGGCTTCATCCGGGTCAACAAAGATGATGTGTAATTTATCGGGACCCAATCCCATAGCGCAAAGGTGAATTAACGACTCAACGCACCTAGCACTTGTGCCGCCGATACCAATCGCATAGAAACTCATTGTTTACCTCCTCCTATTTTACGAAACAAATCCACTATTTGTAAACGAAAAGGTGGAGCATATTTTACTTTGGGCGGAGAGTAGAAAAGGGTAAATATCCAGTAGACGACCATTCCGAGAAGTCCTCCTAAGCCAGAAAAAGCGAGGATTAGCAATATCAAGATTAGACTTTTCTCCGGCAAAGCAGCAATTCCACTCAGAAGACCAATTATAATTAAGAGAATAAAAACAAGAATCATCCCCCAAATCCAAGGTTTTCCCAGTTTGAAGACTTTAGGATAATTATCAATCCGGAGGAGTTTATAGAGGGTAGTGGCATAGAGATAAAAGGAAACAAGGGAAACAATAAACACAAAACTGAATAAAACGAGAAAGAAGTCATTCCACTTTTTCCCTTCTACTCCTTCTGGCTTGGAACGAGAGGCGAAATTAGGAACGAAGTCGCTGGAAACTAACCAAACTATGACACCAAATACTAAAATTCCTAAAACGATAAACCAAAAGGTGCGCATATTACCTCCCTCGGACTACAGGATAAATGACAAATAAAGGTAAATTCTCAAACCTTCTATTTATCACCTCCTCTACGAACTCTTTAAGGAATAAGGTCCGATTAAAGTATTGAAGAGCGGTATCGGTATCTGTGGACCACTCTTCTACCCATTTAGGAGGAGAAAATGTTCCTCCTCTCGGATACAGTACAATTTTATAGGTAGACCAACCGGGCTCTTCAACCTCGGCAAAAGAAAAAACGCATTCAATTTCTCTCGGATTTTTAAATGAAGATTTGCAAAGTTGGCAATTAGGGTTAAGAACTCTCCTTGATTCAAAATGGAGGCAATAAATATCAGCTCTTATATTCCCACTGCCAATATGAAGGTCCGAGGTGTCAGATAATGAAAGAACTACTTTCAAATTTCCCGGAGGTTTTCCTTTCCAATACAAATACACCCCTTCGCCTCTTTTTCCACATCGCTCCCATAGTGATAATGTGGTCTTTCCATCGACATTTGGTTCTTCCTCAAATTTTGCCGAAAAAGCCTCCAGAAATTCTTTGAGGCTTAATAAATGGCATTCAACTCCCTCATTAGATATAATCTCTTTCAACTCTTTACCGAAGTCAGTTTTGGTAGAGAAAATGAAACAGTAAAAAGGACGCTCTCCATTCCTAGAGGAATCATAGCGGCCAAGTCTTATTCCGCCCAAGACTTCAGAATAAACATAGCCCCGGAACTGACTCCGAATCCCCAATATTTGGAAGTGATAGCCTCTATTTATCAGTCTTAAAGTTGGTCTAACCAACCTGATAATATCCTGTTGGGCATGAGATTGACAACCATCAGTAATGACTAAGAAGGTCCCAGGAAGTCGTGAGGTATCCCTATCGGCGAAAGCACTAATCAGTTCTACCAGTCTCGTCCTTGACTGGTCATAGAAGTCCCTACTCATAGCCGCTTCAATTCTAGTTCTCTCAGGGCTTTCCATGGTACCAAATTTTAAATACCTCAAGGTGGTTTCGACTTCCCCCCATCTCCGAAGTCTTTTCAAAAACCTAATATATTTGCTTTGTTCCGTAACAAATCCAGCACAAGAAACCGAACCGTCAAGATATACCTCTATATTCGTTGACCTGGTCGGGAGAGTAGATCTTTCTAGAATATAAGTAATGGGAAACTTCTTATCTAGTTCTTTTTTTACTTCGTTAAAAGGAGGGGAAGGTGACGAACAGCGAGCAGAAAGTAAGAATAGAATTATAAATAGAAATAAAAATTTACTCATATAAAAAATGATAGTAAAATTTTGGATAGTTGTCAAGGGGATTTTCAGAAAAATCCTTCTACCAAAGGCGGATTGAGTACTCACACAAAAGAAAAAGCCAGACATCCGCCGCCTGTTTTCTTTCATAAACATTTCCTCTTTCCTTCTAAGTATTATACTCAAAATTTTGGTAAAGTCAAGGGTTCGGTTTTCATCAAAAATAATCTTACCGAAAATGGGTTATTTAATCAAAAATATCTTACCATTGAAAAAATTTAGGC
>JAMWCG010000084.1 GCA_023818555.1 Candidatus Omnitrophota bacterium | reverse complement strand
CACCTTAGCTGGAATAATCGCAAATGAACTTGGGGTTAACTTTAAGCCTACGTCTGGTCCTGCTCTCGAGCGGGCAGGTGATTTAGCAGCAATCTTGACTAACCTTGAACCTGGTGATGTCCTCTTTATCGATGAGATTCACCGTCTCAATCGAGTAGTTGAAGAAATTCTTTATCCAGCCATGGAAGATTTTAAGATCGATATTATTATTGGCAAAGGTCCCAGTGCTCGCTCCTTAAGACTCGATGTTCCTCGATTTACTTTGGTTGGAGCAACGACTAGAACTGGTTTGATTACTTCACCGTTAAGGGACAGGTTTGGGGTTGCTTTAAGACTGGACTATTACTGTGAGGATGAGCTTTTTTCCATTGTTAATCGCTCCTCTTCCATTCTTAAGGTGCCAATTGATAAAGCTGGAGCTAAAGAAATTGCTCGACGCTCAAGAGGGACTCCTCGAATTGCTAATCGCTTGCTTAAAAGAGTTCGTGATTATGCTGAAGTAAAAAAAGATGGGAAAATTAGCCAAGAAGTAGCCATTGAAGCCCTTTCTTTTTTTGAGGTTGACGAGATGGGTTTGGACAAATTAGACCGCGAAATTCTTATTACTTTAATTGAAAAATTTCGAGGTCAACCCGTTGGTCTAAACACTTTAGCTATGGCAGTTGGGGAAGAATCTCAAACCCTTGAAGATGTTTACGAGCCATACCTCTTACAAATAGGTTTCTTACAGCGTACGCCCCGTGGGAGAATTGCCACTGAGCGCGCTTATGAGCATTTGAACATCAAACAACCAAACAAACTTTTTTAAATTTTCCTATTGTTATACTATTCTCTATTTTATTTCTTTCTGCTCTTATCTTTATTATTTCATTTTTTGTTACTATTTTTTTCTTTACTAAACTAATTATTGCAATCATCAACGAAATAAAGATGGTGAATTTTGTTTTTGCCCAGAGTTTCTTTGCCATTTTATTTATCCATAATTCTGGTTTGATTAAAAGCACAATGATTTTAATTCCTGAGAATAAAACTACGATTAATGCCATTATTTCTATTGCAGACATACCTCACACCTCTTTATTTTTTATCGCGCCCAGCAGGACTTGAACCTGCAACACCTAGTTCCGTAGACTAGTGCTCTATCCAATTGAGCTATGGGCGCAAAAACCAATTCCGCGGAGAGGCAGGGATTCGAACCCTGGGAGCACCTTTTGGATGCTCACACGATTTCCAGTCGTGCCGATTCGTCCACTCTCGCACCTCTCCAAAATTTCTGCCCTCTTTCGCGGAGAGAGGAGGATTCGAACCTCCGACCCCGATTTTCTCGGGGTAACCGCTTTCGAGGCGGTCCCATTCGTCCACTCTGGCATCTCTCCAGAATAAAGCGGAGGAGAGAGGATTCGAACCTCTGAGGACCCTCACGGGCCCTAACGGTTTTCAAGACCGCCGCAATCGTCCACTCTGCCACTCCTCCTAACTTGTAGACCAATATACCATCAAGTAGAAAAAAAGTCAATTATGGAGATAGGCACAAGGAGATTTATCAACCTTTAATTCCGGTAAGTTTCACGCCTTCCACAAAAAATCTCTGATTGAAGATATAAAGAATAATTACGGGAAGAAGCACCATCACTGAACCTGCCATTAAAAGAGACCAATCTGCAGTATATTGACTTTTAAAATATTCTAAACCAATGGGCAGGGTGCGCAATTCTGTCTTATTGGTAACCAATAATGGCCACATAAAGGAGTTCCAGTTTCCAATAAAGGTAAAGGTAGTCAAAGTGGCTAAAGGGGGTTTGGAAAGAGGAAGAATTATCCGCCAGTAAATCCCAAAATAACCACAGCCATCTATCTTTGCCGCATCTTCAAGGTCTTTGGGTAAAGTCATAAAAAATTGTCTTAAAAGAAAAGTTCCAAAGGCAGTAAACATCGCCGGAATAATCAAGGCTCTATAGGTATCAATCCAACCTAAAATCCTTACTAAAGCAAACTGAGGAATTAAAACTACAGAACCAGGAATCATCATGGTGGCAATGTAGGCAAAGAACAATTTGTCCCGCCCGGGGAAATTTAGTCTACTGAAAGCATAGGCGGAAAATGAACTGGTGAAAACTACTCCGGCGGTAACACAGATGGCTACGATAATACTGTTGAAATAAAATCTCCCAAAGGGAACTGCCTTCCAGGCATTTCTATAATTAGCCCAGACTATTTTCTCAGGAATCCAGTTTCGCCACCAGGGTTTTAGCTGAATAAATACCGCCTCAGGTTCTTTCAAAGAAGTGGAAACCATCCATAAGAAGGGTAAAACCATACTTACCCCCACAAAAGAAAGTAAAATATAAGCCATGAGTCTTCTGGAGAATTCTTTTCTTCTCTTCTTTCTACGCGATTCTTCCGCTGTAATTATCAATTCTCCCATTTTAACTCTTATTCCTTAAATTTTAATTCTGCCTCAATGGTATTCTACTAATTTTCCCCCATATTTCCAGGAAATTCGGGTGAAGAAGAAGATTATTATAAATAAGACCCAGGCGATACTTGCGGCGTAGCCGGCTTTTTGAAATGTATAGAGATTGTTAAAAATGTAATATTCTATGGTCGTGGTCGCACCCCCCGGACCACCTCCCGTCATAATATAGGCAAGCATAAATCCACCTTGAAAACCTCCAATGATACTCATTATGGCAATGAAAAATGTGGTCGGAGAAATCATTGGCCAGGTAATCTTCCAGAATTTCTGCCAACAATTCGCTCCATCTATTTCTGCGGCTTCATATAAATCACGCGGAATACTCTGCAAGGCAGCTAAAAATAAAAGACAATTATTACCCCCGATAATCGTCCAAAGCCCCACCAGCATCATAGAAATTCTTGCCCAAAAAGGGTGAGAAAGCCAGTTAGGTCCCTGGAGGTCTAAATGGAAAAAACTGCTCACTTTCTCAAGAAGTGTATTGAGCAAACCAAAATCAGGATTTAAAATCCCCCGCCACATAATGGCAATAGCTACACCAGAACAAATTGTGGGTAGATAGAATATGGTGCGATAGAAAACAATGCCTTTAATTTTCTGATTTAAAGCAAGGGCAACGATTAAAGCCCCAAAAATTTCTAAGGGGATTACCAGCATTAAAAATAGAGTGTTAAAAACATAATACCAGAAGTGAGGGTCGTTGGGAAATAGATAGCCGTTCTTGAAACTGAATCCCAATAATTTTACAAAATTACTCAAACCGATAAATCTGGGTGGATTTAAAAAATCCCACTGGAAAAAACTCAAAAGCAATGAGAAAATTACGGGAAGAGAAGTAAAGATTAAAAAACCCAGAAAGTTAGGAAGAAGAAAAAGATAGGCAGTTACAGTCTCTTTAGTACGAGCTTTCATCTTAATCGCCAGGTTGTTTTCTCAATCCCATCCTCAAGAATTATCCCCAATTTTTGTAGGTCTTCTCTTATTTTATCCGTTAAAGCAAACTCTTTTTTCTCACGCAGAACCTGTCTTACCGCAATAATCAAATTCATTAAATTCTCCACCATCTCTTTATTTTCTTCTTTCTCCTCTCTTTCAAATAAACCAAATATTTTCCCCAAATCTAAAAGTAACCCCTTTATTTCTACAAGTATCTCCTTTTTATCTAAATTCTTATGTGCAAAATTTACTAAATCAAAAAGAGTTGCCAAAGCACGTGGTGTATTAAAGTCATCGTCCATCGCCTCAAGAAATTCCTGACGGAATTTTTTGACCGGACTTATTAAAGTTTTTTTTCTACCTGGTGCTTGGTGCTTGGTGCCCGGTGTTCCTTCATCTATTTTCTTAAACAATATATAAAACCTCTCTCTTGCTCTTTTTGCCTCTTCCATCTTCTCATTGCTAAAATCTATGGGATGGCTGTAGTGCGTGGATAAGAAAAATATTTTTAGAACTTCCGGAGGATATCTCTGCAAAATTTCTTCTACGGAGATAAAATTACCCAGAGATTTTGCCATCTTCTCTCCCTTGATGGTTAACAGTCCATTATGAATCCAGTAACGGGCGAATTTTACTCCCGTGCAAGCTTCGGATTGGGCAATCTCATTTTCATGGTGAGGGAAAATCAGGTCTTTTCCTCCCCCGTGAATATCAAAACTCTTACCCAAATATTTCATACTCATTGCTGAACATTCAATATGCCAGCCTGGACGACCCTCTCCCCAGGGAGTCTTCCAGCGTGGTTCATTCTCCTTTGCTTTCTTCCAGAGACTAAAATCAAGAGGGTCTTCTTTATTCTCCCCCGGTTCAATGCGTGCTCCTGCAATCAATTCTTCTATATTCTGATGAGAAAGTTTACCGTATTCAGAAAATTTTCTTACTCTAAAATAGACATCGCCATCCTTTTCGTAGGCAATTTTTTTTCGAACAAGTCTGGCAATAATCTTTAACATCTCTTGAATATGCTCGCTTGCCTTGGGTTCAATATCCGGAGGAGAAATTCCAAACCTCTCCATCGCCTGATGATATTTCTCTAAATATCTTTCCGCTATTTCCTTAACTTGTTTTCTCAAATCTTTTTGACTGTTACCTGCTGCCTGTTGCTCTTCTTTGGCTTTTTCAATGATTTTATCATCTATGTCGGTAACATTTCTAACGAACCTCACTTTATATCCCCGGTAAATAAAATAACGCCTGATTACTTCAAAGATATAGGCGGAACGCAGGTGCCCAATATGGGGTTCATCATAAACTGTGGGACCACAAACATAAATACCTACTCTTCCTTTATTTATCGGCCTGAAAACTTCTTTTTTGCCAATTAATGTATTAAAAATTTTTATTGCCATCTTGCTCTACTCGCTACTTTTCTTACTTCTCCAATCCTTCATCTGTTTCTCAATCAACTCAATCTCCTTCTGTAGACGTTCCACTGCCTGGGCTAATGGGTCAGGAAGATTGGTATGGTCTAAACTTATTACCGGGACTGGAACTCCTTCCCTTTTCGTAATTCTACCAGGAACTCCTACCACCGTACAATTGGGGGGCACATCTTTAAT
>JAMWCG010000083.1 GCA_023818555.1 Candidatus Omnitrophota bacterium | reverse complement strand
TAAAGAGAGCAAAAAGAGAGTAGAAAATAGGAGGGAGAAAAAAGTAGAAAAGGATTTTTTTTTCTTAGGCCCCACAGAACTACTTACTCTTAAGTAAATCACCAGATTAACCAGAACAATCAGAAAAGATACACCATAAGCACCGGTTATATCCGCTATTTGAATAAGCGGAAGGTTTTTGTATTGAGAATAACCTAAGAGCGCCCAGCCAAAGCCGGTGAAAAGATGTGTGCGTAAATATTCTAAGATAACCCAGAGAAAAGGAATAATGATTAGGAAGTGGCAAGCAATAAAAATCCCCAAAATTCCCGAATAGATTGCAAGATATAAGACAAGGAAAATGTATCCTAAAAAAGTTACTTTTGTCAACCAAGAGAGAAGGCATCCCCAAAAAATTAGTCCCCAGAAATAGGAAAGCCAAAATGCGCACTTTATATTTTTATTTTTTAAAGCCAGAAAGAGCGGGATAAGACTAATCCAGGCAAAAAAAGAAAATTCTGCGGGAGGAAAAGACAAAATCAGCAACAAAGCACTCACCAGACATAGGAAAAAAGAAAAAAACATAATCGGTTATTCCTCTCTCTTCATTTTGTGTTATTACCTTGGCAGGTTTTATTTTACTATAGAGGAAATTTCAAAACAAGTAATTTTAAAGCCAAGAAATTTATTGACAGAGAATAATTATTATTCTATGATTTTATAAAACCATGGCTTTAAGGGTTGGCATAGGGCAGAGTAAAAATCCGGCAAGTTTTTCCGCAGGAAGAGAGGCAGCAAAGATTGCCTTGAGAGATTTAAAATCTGATAACCCTCACCTGGCAATCGCCTTCATTTCCGCTACCTATGAACCGGAAAAATCCGTAGAGGGAATAAAATCTATCTTAGGGGAAACTCCCTTGATTGGTTCAAGCACCGCCGGAGAAATTACGCCCTGGGGAACAACTAAACACTCTCTCGTGGTAGCGCTTTTTAAAGGCGATGAACTCCGTTTTTCCTTAGGATGGGGTGAAGGAATAAATCAGGGCTCGCGTGAGGCAGGACATAAATCTGCCCTCACCGCCAACCGCAAATTCTTAGAAACGCTTTCTCCCGAAGAATTCAGACGGAAAGTCTTTATGATTTTCCCTGATGGTTTAACGGGAAACTGTGCCGATGTTTTACGAGGAATTCAGGAAATCCTGGGGAGAAGTTTTCCCATTGTAGGAGGTTCCTCCGGAGATGACTTTCTCTTCCAGAAAACATTCCAGTATTGTCATAAACTCATCCTTAGCGGGGGAATTGTAGGAGTGCTTATGGGTGGAGATTTAAGTTTTGGCATTGGTTCGCGTCATGGATGGAAACCCTTAGGGAAACCACGGAGAGTAACCAAGGCAATTGCCAATATTATATATGAGATAGACCATCAACCAGCGGTAAGTTTATATGAAGAATACTTCGGGGAAGAGGTTATGGAACTAAAGACCGAGCCTTTGGCCAGTATGGCAATCCTCTATCCCCTGGGGATGGCTATCTCAGGAGAGGAAGAATATCTCCTGAGGAACCCCAATACGATTACGGAAGAGGGTGCTCTGGTCTGTGGAGCAGAGATTCCGGAAGGGGAAGAAATTCGTTTAATGATTGGTAATAAAGAAACTCTTATTGGAGCAGCTTCCCATGCCAGTTTAACCGCATTAAAAAATCTCCATGGTGCCAAGCCGAGGATTGTTATTGTCTTCAGTTCTATATCACGGAATAAACTCTTAGGAAGGTATACCGAAAACGAATTAGAAGCAGTTCAGGAAATCTTTGGCGAGGATATCCCTATTGTCGGATTCTATACTTATGGGGAACAGGCACCCCTTACTTCTGAAATAAACATTGGTCAGACATATTTTCAGAACGCCTCTTTTACTGTTTTAGCCATAGGAGAATAATGGGTATTAAAACAACCATCTTATTCGTCGCAGCGGTAATAAGTATAGCCCTAAGCATTTTTCTCAACCAGTCATTTGGACCTTATGCGGGAGAAATAATCCGCATTATTATTTTGATATTATTCTTCCTCACTTCGGTATGGATGATTGAGAATGAAGAGAGAAAAAGAAAAGTGAGTGAAATTGCTTTTGAGAAATTGCGCCAGGCATACAATGAACTGGATGAACAGGCGAAACTGATTGTGCGCACCGACCTGCAATTGAATAAAACCCAACAGGAACTGGACAAAAAAATAAATGGCCTATATACCCTCCATGAAATGGGAAGAAACATCAACATGACTTTTGAT
Source organism: Candidatus Omnitrophota bacterium (assembly GCA_023818555.1). Lineage (GTDB taxonomy): Bacteria > Omnitrophota > Gorgyraeia > DTHP01 > DTHP01 > DTHP01. The sequence continues at coordinate 2,789 of JAMWCG010000083.1, read as the reverse complement.
GTAGAGGAAGTATTCAATTCTCTTAAAGAAAATTTTATCCAGAAACTTGGGTTTGAAAAGTTTCTCATCTTCCTCTTAGATGAAAATGATAAAAAATTAAAGTGTAGACGCGCTATCGGTTTCTCTGAAGAAGAGATTTTGCAAATCAAAGAAAAGGCGGAGAACTTTGCCACTTTTAAGAATTTGATACAAAACGGGAAACCTGTCCTGGTAGAAAGACCGGAGACCGCTAATTTTGAAGAAAAAGAGATTGGTGAGTTTCTAAAACTTCGTTCTTTTATCATCGTCCCTATATACTTGAAGGAACTGATCATCGGGCTGGTAGTTATTGGGAACGAATCTCTCTATTCGCGGGTAACCGAAGGAGATGTAGAACTTATCTCTATCTTAGCCAATCAGATTGCCCAGGGGATAGAAAACTCCCGTCTCTATGAACAACTCTGGCATTCTTATCAGGAGTTGGAGCTGAGAGTTAAAGAAAGAACCAAGGAACTGGCAAGAACAAATGAGGAATTAAAAAGGCTTAATCAGATAAAATCAGAATTCGTGGCTTCAGTTGCCCATGAGCTACGCACACCCCTCACCTCTATTAAAGGTTACGCTTCCATTCTCGCCACTGGGAAATTGGGTGAGATGAGTCCTGAACAGCGCGAGCGACTGGAGAGGATTGACCGCCATTCTTCCGAACTGGCGAAATTGATCAATGACCTCTTAGACATCTCCCGCATCGAATCCGGGAAAATCGGAATGGATATTAAAGAAATTCCGTTGAATGAACTCTTAAAAAACATCTTAGAATTGATCAATCCCCAAGCCGAAGAAAAAAATATTGAAGTTAGTTGGGAAATAAAGAATGATATCCATACTCTCTTTGCCGATTACGACCATATAAGGCGAGTCTTCATAAACCTTTTAGGAAATGCGATAAAATTTACTCCCCCGAAGGGAAAAATCTCTATAAGCATATATAGAGAGAATGGTTATATAAGAACCGATATTTCCGACACAGGAATTGGCATTGCTCCAGAAGACCTCTCTAAGATATTCACGGAGTTTTTCCGGGCAGATAATCCCATAAACCGCGAGAAAAAAGGAACCGGGCTGGGGCTCTCTCTCTGTAAGAAAATTGTTGAGGCACACAAAGGAAGAATCTGGGTGGATTCCATATTGGGGAAAGGAACCACCTTCAGCTTCGTTATCCCTGAAAAACCAGAAATCACCCTGGTTAGATAAAAGATGACCAAGAAAAGAATCCTCATTGTAGATGATGAACCTGATGTAAGAGATGTCTTAAGAATTGTTCTGGAAGCAGAAGGTTATGAAATTATAGAGGCAGGAGACGGGGAAGAAGGCTTAGAAAAAGTATCTAAGCGCCCGCCTGATTTAATTATCCTTGATTTTATGATGCCCAAACTAAACGGACCTGAGGTCTGCCAGGAGATAAAAAAAGATATTCTCCTCAGGTATATCCCCATCATTATGCTCACCGGAAGAGGAGAAATCTCGGATAAGATAAAAGGAATAGATGCGGGAGCAGATGATTATATTGTCAAACCCTTTGAACCCACCGAATTAGTAGCCCGTGTAAAGATGGTTTTACGCCGAACTGAGATAGATTTAGATGCCAATCCCCTCACCCATCTGCCGGGAAATGTCTCTATTCAGAATGAGCTTGAAAACAGAATTAGAGATAATCGGTTATTTGCAGTCTGTTATATTGACCTGGATAAATTTAAAGTTTTCAATGACCGCTATGGATTTGAACGGGGAGATAAAGCAATTCAAGAAACTGCAAGAGTTTTAATTAAAGCAGTGGAGGTGAGGGGAAGTAAAGATGATTTTATCGGACACATTGGCGGAGACGATTTTGTAGTCATTACCACCCCAGATAAAGTAGATACTCTCTGCCCTTATATCATTAAAGAATTTGACAAAATGATTCCTGCTCTTTACGATACAGAGGACCGTCTCCGCGGGTATATCTTAGGCAAGGACCGAAAAGGAAATCCTCTGCATACTCCTCTGATGACCATCTCCATTGCAGTAGTCACCAATGAAAAACGAAAGTTATCCCATGTGGCGGAAATTGCGCAAATTGGTGCAGAATTAAAAGAGTATGCTAAATCCCTTGAAGGCTCAAACTATGTAAAGGAAAGACGCGGAAATTAACCTTTCTTTTCTTCTTTCTTCCCACAGATGGATTTTTTAGAAAGAATTGCCACCAAAATTACAATTATAACCACCAAAACCACCCACCATCCCTTACCCATTTTTCACCTCCTTCCCTAAGATTAAACCATTCTTCTCTATTTCTCTTCTTTCACAAAACCGATAAATTCTACATTGGAGACAGAGAGGTTTAATAGGTTTACAGATATTTTGTCCATAGGTAACCAGAAGATAGTTAATTTCTTTCCAGTATTTTGAAGGGAGGATTTTGCGCAAAGTAAATTCAGTCTCTTGTGGGGTCTTTGTCTTTACCAGCCCTAAGCGATTAGAAATTCTATGGACATGGGTATCTACACAGATTCCCAATTTATTAAATCCCTCAGTCAATACCAAATTTGCCGTCTTTCTCCCTACCCCGGGTAAAGATAAAAGGGTATCTAAATCATCAGGAGTTTTACCCTTGAATTTATTTACCAGAATCTCACTTATCCTCTTAATATTTCTTGCCTTAACACGGTAAAATCCTACGGGATAAATTGCTTTCTCAATTTCTCGCAAAGGAAGTTTCAATATCTCTTGAGGAGTTTTTGCCAACTGAAACAGTCTCTGCGTAGCCCCCT
>JAMWCG010000082.1 GCA_023818555.1 Candidatus Omnitrophota bacterium | reverse complement strand
ATTACAAAACCACCCCCGGGGTTCAAAATCATTGCTTCTACAGAAAATTCTCCTATTGCCGGTATGGAGAATAGAGAGAAAAGATTGTTCGGAGTTCAATTTCATCCTGAGGTAGTGCATACTCCGGGTGGGAAAACCATCTTCAATAATTTTCTTTTTGAAATAGCAGGATGTAAACCTTCCTGGAATATGCGCTCATTTGTTAAAGAGACGATTAGAAATCTTCGCCAGGAGATTGGTGAAGAGAAAGTAGTTTGTGCTCTAAGTGGCGGGGTGGATTCCTCTGTATTAACAATGCTCCTCTATAAAGCCATCGGGAAAAGATTATTTGCAATTTTTATTGATAATGGACTATTGAGAAAGAATGAAGTCAAAGTGGTAAAGGAACGTTTTAAGGATATGTATCATATTAATTTAATTACTGTTTCGGCGGAGGATTTTTTTCTCCAAGCCCTAAAAGGGATAGTCCATCCGGAAAAAAAACGCAAGATTATTGGAAAAACTTTCATCAGAGTTTTTGAGAAAGAGGCGAAGAAGTTGGGGAAGATTAAATTCCTCGCCCAGGGGACACTCTACCCTGATGTTATTGAAAGTAGGTCTCCCTGGGGTTCCCCCTCCGCAACCATTAAGACCCACCACAATGTGGGAGGACTTCCCGCACACTTAGGATTCAAGTTAATTGAACCACTCAGATTCCTCTTTAAAGATGAGGTAAGGCTCTTGGGTAAGGAATTAGGACTTCCGGAGGAGATATTGTACAGGCATCCTTTCCCCGGTCCTGGTCTGGCAGTAAGAATAATTGGGGAGGTAACTAAGGAGAAACTAAAGATGCTTAGAGAAGCAGATTGGATTTTATTGGAGGAAATAAAAAAGGCAGGGTTGTATAAAAATTTGTGGCAGTCTTTCTGTGTTCTTTTGCCTGTAAAAACTGTGGGAGTAATGGGAGATAAAAGAACTTATGAGAATGTTATTGCCGTAAGAGCAGTAACCAGTCTTGATGGGATGACTGCAGATTGGGCAAAAATCCCTCACGAAGTTTTGGACAGGATTGCTAATAGAATTGTAAATGAAGTAAAAGGAATAAACCGCGTAGTCTATGATATAAGTTCTAAACCCCCCTCTACCATTGAGTGGGAATAAACTATTCTACAATTTCTCCAATGTAGCCGAACTGCCAGCATTCCACAGCAATCGCCCTTAAGTGTTCAATAGTCCCAGGCTGGTAGGTGACTAACCAATCCACTGCAGTTCCTTCCTTGACTTCCCCTGCCATCGTAGAATAGGGTTGCTCAAGAATTTCTTTTAATTTTTGGTCAGTTACATTAATGATTAGCTTTCCTTCTCTTAATTCGGCAGTTCCTAAAAATTCACCTTTCTCCGCTTTTTCCCGGTCGATAGCATAAAAATTTACCTTCATCTCTGCCTTCTCCTTAGGTTTTGGGGTTTCTTCAGGAATTACCGGGACAGAAGGGCTCTCTTCCTGAATTTTCTGTGGCGGGGGAACTTCCCTTTGCAAAGCAAGGTATTTTTTTTCTTTTCTGGGTAACCGCAATAAAAAGATAATGATAAGGATAAGAATGATGATAAGTAGAAAATTTAATTTCCTCATCTTACCTCCTTTTTATTCAGTTTAATGTTTATTTTCCTTTTTGTCAAGATAAATATACTTGCGGAAAGAGTTTCAATCTGCTAATATTGTTTTAAAATGATAGTCATTGTTAACTATAGAATGGGAAATTTACGCAGTGTAGCCAAGGCTTTTGAGGTGATGGGAGCAGAGGTTTTGGTTTCTGACAAAATAAGAGATTTAAGGCAGGCCAGGGCAATTGTTTTACCTGGAGTGGGCGCTTTTGGCCAGGGGATGAAGCATTTAAGAGAATTGGGGATTATCCCTGTCTTAAAAGAGGAGATAAATAAAGGAAAGCCTTTTTTGGGGATCTGTTTAGGGTTGCAGTTGTTATTTACTTATAGTGAAGAACACGGAATACATAGAGGATTGAATATAATTGCCGGGAAAGTAAAAAGCTTTCCTAAAAGATTGAAAGTTCCTCATATGGGATGGAATCAAGTAAAAATTCAAAATTCAAAATTCAAAATTAGAAATTTGATTTTTGCGGGGATTCCTGATAATTCTTATTTTTATTTTCTCCACTCCTATTATGTAGTCCCTGAGGATAAGCGTATTATTTTGGCAACTACAGATTATGGAGTTAAATTCGCTTCGCTGATACAGAAAGATAACATTTTTGGGGTACAGTTTCATCCGGAAAAGAGTCAGGAGTTGGGTTTAAAGATTTTGAAAAATTTTTTAGTATTAAGTAGCAAGTATAATTATGTTGGCGAAAAGAATTATACCCTGTCTGGATGTTAAAGATGGACGGGTGGTAAAAGGTATTAATTTTATAAATCTGCGCGATGCGGGAGACCCGGTTGAGCAGGCAAAGATTTATAATCGAGAGGGAGCAGATGAACTGGTATTTTTGGATATCACCGCCAGTTTTGAGAAACGCTCTCCCCTCATAGAAGTTATCAAGCATACCGCAGAGCAGGTTTTTATTCCTTTGACGGTAGGTGGAGGGATTAGGAATTTAGAAGACATTCGTCTCCTCTTAAGCTCCGGAGCTGACAAGGTTTCCATAAATACTTCCGCGGTAAAAAATCCACGCTTAATAAAATTAGCAGCAAAAGAATTTGGTAGTCAATGCATTGTGGTAGCCATTGATGCAAAAAGAAATTCGAAATTGGGCTGGGAAGTTTATATTAATGGAGGGCGGACTCCCACAGGTTTGGATGCCATAGCATGGGCAAAAAAAGTTTTTGCTTTAGGAGCAGGAGAAATTCTTTTGACCAGTATGGATAGGGACGGGACAAAATTGGGATACGATTTGGAACTAACTAAGCGCATTGTAAAGGCAGTTAAAATTCCGGTAATTGCTTCCGGAGGAGCAGGGAACTTAAGACATCTATATGAGGCATTTAAGATTGCCAAAGTAGATGCGGTACTTGCCGCTTCTATCTTTCATTATGGAGAATATTTTATCTCCCAGGCAAAAGCATATTTAAGAAGAAGAGGAATCCCGGTGAGAAATGAGAGAAGAAATTTTAATCGTTGAGAATGATAAGCATATTGACGAGTTAGAATTAGTGATAGAGAATAAGTATCTAAGTCTGTTATCCCTAAGATTAAGGCAGAGTTAGAAAGAATTGCCGGTTTAGATTTAGCAGAAGATTTATACTACCCCGTGCAGTCCCACTTTTATTACTTGTCCGGCACTTAGAGCGTATCTGCGACCACGCCACCAACATTGCTGAAGATGTGATTTATATATTTTCTGCCAAAGTAGTTAAACATCATCCCGAAAGATTATAAGACCATCTCATAAACTATTTTCGCTGCCCGTTCTGCTGCTCCTAAAGTTCCCAATCTATTTTTAACCATTTCCAATTTTTCTTTCATCTTTTTTAGTTCCTCGGGATTGTTTAATAATTCTGTAACTTTTTGAGAAATTTTTTCTGGTCTCGCTTTGTACTGGACAAATTCGGGAACCACTTCCTCTTTTGCCACAATATTTACCATCCCAACATAAGGGATTTTTATTTGAGGTTTAATTATTAACCAGGTCAAAAAAGAGGTCTTATAGATTATCAGCATCGGTTTTCCTAAGATTGCAGTCTCTAAAGTGGCGGTTCCTGAAGAAACGAGCACAAAGTCAGCTAATTCAATGCAATCGTAGCTATTCTCAAGGACTAAAACAGAAATTGGGAAGTTTGATAATAATGAAGAGAAGAGACCATTGGGTAGATGGGGGGCTCGGGAAATGGTGAATTCTACATCAGGAATTTTTTGAGAGATTAACTTTGCAGTTTCTAATAATATGGGTAAGTGCCTTCTTATCTCCATCTCTCTTGAACCGGGAAGAAGAGAAATTATTTTTTTAGAATAGTCAATTTTATATTTTTCCAATAGCGCATTTTTTGTCTGGGAAGGCTTAACCATATCCAATAAAGGATGGCCTACAAATACTGCATCTATTCCATAGGATTTATAGAGTCCCTCTTCAAATTTAAAAATCACAATCATTTTATCTACCAATCTTTTTATCAATCTTATTCTCTTTCTCCCCCACGCCCAGACCTGTGGTGAGATATAATAAACCAATTTGATATTTCTTCTTTTCACTTCTTTTGCAAAACGCAGATTAAATCCCGGATAATCAATGAGGACTACCAAGTCAGGTTTCACTTCTTCAAGTTTTTTTACCAGAAGTTTAAAGATGCTTCTAAATTTTCCTAAATTTTTAAGGACCTCCCAGAATCCCACTACTGCCAATTCTAAGAAATTATAATAAATTTCTACTCCTGAAGTTTGCATGAGTGAGCCACCTGTGCCACAGATTTTTATTTCTGGGTCTAATTTTTTTATGGCTTTGGCTAATCTTGATCCATGGAGGTCTCCCGAAGATTCACCCGCAACGATAAAGATAGTTTTTTCTTTCATTCTCTTTAATCTTTTTAAGGATTCTGAAGGCAAGTTTTAAAGCATTATAAGCTTCCTCTCCGGAAACCAAGGGGTTCCCCTTTTTATAAATACAATTTATGAAAGATTTCAATTCTTCTTTAAGGGGTTCCTCTTTCTTTACAGGAAGAAAACGATGGATGACCCTGTTTTTTCTTTTGTAATAAATCAATACCTCCTGTTTGAAATAATCTAAAGATATATAAGAATTCTCTTTAAAGATGCGGATTTTCCGCATTCTCTCATCGGAGACACGGCTGGCGGTGAGATTACAGATTGTTCCATCTTCAAATTTTATTCTTGCATTGGCAATATCCTCATAGGTAGTGAGGACATTCACTCCCAGAGCATCTATACTTTCCACCTTTGCTTTAACCAAAGTAAGGACAATATCTAAGTCATGAATCATTAAATCCAAAACCACTCCCACATCTTTTACCCGGGGACTAAAATTACCCAAACGATGGCATTCAATAAAACGCGGTTCCCCGGGGAGTTTCAGTATAGTCTGGATGGCAGGATTAAAACGCTCAATATG
>JAMWCG010000081.1 GCA_023818555.1 Candidatus Omnitrophota bacterium | reverse complement strand
GATTACCTGCTCAGAAATCCCTGGTTGTTGAGTGATGATTTTAAAAACAAAGAAATAAAAGGAAGCAATGGCTATGCCTGCGGGAATGGCTATAGAAAGGCAAACAATCAGGAGTATATTTCTCTGGAAAGGAACCGGCAAGAATATTCTCTTTCTTCTTTCCTTCTCCATTGTTCAACCTCCTCTCCCTAAATCTGTAGGAGCTCTCCCCAAAGACTGTAACAATTTTATCACAGAATTGATCCGCTCTTCCACAGTTAAATCTAAGCCTGCTCTCTCCGGATAAATCTCATAAAGCAACCTGTATTTTTCGGGAGTAAGATTAATCATTAAAGAATTTGCTCCTGAGAGAAGACCTAAACGCAAACCGTTTCTTCTATCCAGCGTTTCCAGAGCAGTGGTAACTAATATTCTTGAGTAAGGATACTTTATTCTTGTCCGTGCTATAATCTCCAAGATCCATTCTAAAGATGGTTTAAGAGAAGTTCCCAAAGGAGTATCCGGATGAGGAATAAAAGGACCGAAGGAAAACATCTCTGGATTAAGAGTGGCAGTTAAATCTATATCCTTTTCTACATCCTCTTTTCTCTGACCAGGTAAACCAATTAAAAATCCCGTCATAATCAGATAACCTAAAGAGTTAAGTTTTCTAATTAACTCTACGCGCTCTTCCCATATGTGTCCGGGTCTAAATTTCTCATACCATAAAGGATTACTTGTCTCAAAACGCAAAAGCACCCCTCGGGCACCCGCCTTATAGGCTTCCTGATAAAGCCTCTCCTCCCTTTCTCCTATACTTAAGATAATTAAACAAGCACACTTCTTACGAATCATTCTAATTAATTCACATATCTTTTCTGTATCGTACCAGGGGTCTTCCCCGGACTGAAAAACCAAGGCTTTAAACCCTAATCTATTTACCGCATAATCAGCAGTCTCTATTATCTCTTCTATACCCATGCGATACCGTTTAAGTTTACCGTTACTCTTTCGTAACCCACAATATAAACAATCATTGCGACAATAATTGGAGAATTCAATAATCCCATGAACACAACAGGAATTCCCAAAATATTTTTGTCTTAAATAATTTGCCTGCTGATAAAGGTTCTCCGGCTTTGCGCTGAGACGAGAATCTATCTCCTGAAGTTTAAAAAATAGTTCTTTCCAGGCATCCAAAATAGAGAGAGCTTCCTCCTCAGAAATTTTCTGTATCACAAAACCTCCCTGGGCATATACATATTCTCCAAGTCTTAAATCAAAAAAGTCATTCTTTGCTTGTTTTCTTTCCCCAAAGTATTCCACAGTAACTAAATCATCGTCTATACCAATGACTTTACCGGGAATGGCATAACACATTTTCTATAGCGAATAATTTTTGATAAACCAACCAGTTAAAAAATTAAGCTTTTCTTCTATCTCTGCACTAAGTTTATCCCCTAAATTTATGGATTTAGGCTGTATCGCTAAAAGATGTATTTTTGCCTGTGTGTTCTCTTTTAAAAAATCAAAAATAAGGCGCAGAGAAGAATTGTGCGTAAAGAAAAAAAGGGAAGCTTTTACTTCATCGGCTTCAAATAAACTTGTATCCCCCCAATTCCTTCCCAGGTCTACCGCATCTACAAAAAGAATGGTATCTGGGTTTTCCTGAATAATTTTTCCTAATAAATTTTCAGGATTTGAACCACCATTCAAAACAATCAAAGAGATTTTTCCCATAAGTTCTTCAGCAAAAAGAGAACCAAAAGCATCGTCCCCCCTTAGAGGATTCCCTATACCCAAAATTACTACTTTACCAACTAAGCTCTTTTTTAATCTCTCCAAGATATCTATCTCCATCTGTAGAACAGGTATGCATTTATCTCTGCATCAGGATTTGAGGACAGCTTCTCTTCGACATTTAGGACAGAGAATTCTGAACCGGTCACTTCTTAAGGTGGGTGTTTCTTTGTCAGGCAAGCCTTTTATTTCTGTTAAATTCTCCTCTGCAAGATAAAAAAGCATAAGTGAAGTATTAGAAAATACCATGGTCCCCAATTTCTTGGCTACCCAGGCAAGTTGCGCAGAAGGAGCAATATTCTCTTTGCAAAAACTGCACTGTATGAGTTCTTTCTCTATGCTTTGATACAAATCTTCTCTTTTTTCAGTAGTGGCTAAATCAAATTCTTTTGAAAGAACAATCCCCTTTTCAGTAAGACAATTTGCCTGACAATTTCCACAGAAGATACAGAGGTCCCAATGGACAGTCAGAATCCGCTTATTACCAATATCCTTCATCTCAATTGCCTTAGCAGGACAGACCTGAAAACAGGCACCACAACCAATGCAGTCTTCTGCGTGAAATTCCGGCTTCCCTCTAAATCTCTCAAAAGGCTCATGTGGCTTAAAGGGGAATTTTGTCGTATACGGCCCTTTAAATATAGCCTTAATTGCTTCTTTTAGGATTCCTGGTTGTAATAGACAAGGCAATCTCATATCATCGTTAAGAGTTCATAGTTTATCAACTCTTTCTGTCCTCTTCATATTTATCACATACCGATTTTTCCCAAAGTCTTACTCCGGATTTGTGTGCTCCTCTTGCCAAAGCATGTGCAGAAACCGGTGCGGTGAGTAAGAGGAAAACAATACAGAGTAAAGCCTTTATACCCAGAGCAGAAAAACCGTTAAATAAAAATAAACCAAAGAGAATACCACAGGTTCCTAAAGTAACACATTTTGTGGCTGCCTGTAAGCGATTATATATATCAGGAAGTCGTAGCAAGCCCAAACAGCCAAAAAAATCAAATAGTAAACCTATAGTTATAAAAAATATTCCGATTATCTCATTCATCAAAATTCCTCCCTTCTAAGTATTTAGCCAAAGCCAAGGTGGAGATAAAACTCTGTAAAGCCCAGGCAATACCTATATCAATATACCAGTCTCTACCGGTAGGAATTCCCAAAATGGCACAGAAACCCAAAACCAAAATTCCCAAAATATCAATAGCTACTGCTCTATCTGCAGGTGTGGGACCAAGTCCAATACGGAAAAGACAAAATATCCCACACACCAGAAGCACAAAAAATGCCCTCTCTAAAAGCCTTGACTGCCATTCTAAGAGGGAAATAAACTGGTACTTAAAAATCAACCAGAAGATAATTCCTACAATTACTAATCCTATAAAATAGCGCAATCTCTTCATTTTTTCTGCTCCTATTCAAATATTTTAGAAATGATTTTCTCAAATTTTCTCACAATAATTTCTGTTGCCTTTTCTATATCCTTATCCTTAACATCTATCCAGTGAATATACAGAACACCTTCCTCAGGTATAATATCTACACTCATTGTTCCTGGAGTTAAAGTTATGGAGTTTGCCAAAAAAGTTAAGGCGGTATCAGATTTTAGGCTTGTCTTAACTTTTACTATCCCTGGATTGATCGGCAAATCCGGATGGATTACCCTCCTTGCTACATCAATGTTTGCTTTAAGACATTCCCAGAGAAAAACGGGTAGATAATACAAAAACCAAAGATAGCGCAAGGGATTTAAAAAATGATGTGGCCTTTTTACAAACATATCTCCGGTCATAAAAGCAACCAGACCTGCTACTAAAACTCCTATCAAAAGATGCTCTCCATCCACAGGCCAGCATAATAATAGCCAGATAAACAAACTAAGAAAAAACAGAATTATTCTACTTTTCATCTGAGTGCTCCCAAGACGAGATTTGCATAATTTTTCCCATTTAATAAAACATCCACTGCGGATTGAAGAAAATGTCTGAATAAAGGTAAATATAATATACCACTGACCACACAGATTATTGCCAGAATAATCATTGCCAGACACATAAAGAAAGGAACCTCTCTTATATTCTCTAAATCTTCTCTGGGCTTCCCAAAAAATGCAAGACTCTGGAATTTTAAATAATAAGCCAAAGTTACAATACTTACTAATATAGCCACTGCAGCGGGCCCAAAATAACCTGCTTGAAGTGCAGCAATGATAATAACCAATTTACTAAAGAATCCTCCTAAAGGAGGAATTCCCGATATACTCATGGAAGCTAAAAGACCAGTAAAGCCGGTAATAGGTAATTTATTTAAACCGCTTAATCTCTTTAAGTCCCTTGTATCCGTAGTATATTCAATAGCACCAGAATTTAAAAACAGTAAAGACTTAAAAACCGCATGGTTAAATAAATGAAATAGCCCTCCCAAAATAGCTAAAGGTGTGCCTATCCCCAAAGCAAATATAATATAACCGACCTGACTGATACTGGAATAGGCAAACATCCTTTTTATATCCTCCTGGGCCATTGCCAAAATTCCACCTATAATCATTGAGATTAATCCTAAAATTATTAAGATAAAGGGTAATTGTTGAAAAACCCCTAAGATATTAAAGAAGATTCTCATGAGAGCATAAACACCTAAAGTCTTAATGAATATTCCGGAAAGCATTGCCGAAATGGAAGCAGGTGCGGAAGGATGTGCATCCGGAAGCCAGGCATGGAAAGGAACCATAGCTGCCTTTAAGCCAAAGCCCATCAGAAACAGAACACTAACGAACTTTAGAACATTAGAAGTGTCTTTACTTAATACTTTTGCCATATCCGCCATATTTAAAGTAGAGGTATAACTGTATAAAATGGCAATCCCCAATAAAATAAAAGAAGAAGCAACCGAACCCATTACCGCATATTTAAAGGATGCCTCCAGTTCTTCTGCCTCAGTTCCAAAGGCGACCAAAGCATAACTAGAAATAGAAGCAATCTCTAAAAAGACAAAAAGATTAAACAAGTCTCCGGTTACAATTATCCCGTTCATTCCTGCTACCATCAGCATAAATAAAGTATAAAATTTCCCTTTCTCGGTATAGCGTTCCATATAGTTTATAGAATATAAAGCAATCAAAAAACTAATTAAGTTTACTGTAACTAACATAAAGGAAGTCAAACCATCTAAAACCATACAGATACCCATGGGTGGAGGCCAACCTCCAATTTTATAAACCAAAATTTTAGTATGCAGTAGAGAGGCTACCGTATGTAGGGAAAGAGCCAAAAGAGAAAAACAGGCAAGAGATCGGA
>JAMWCG010000080.1 GCA_023818555.1 Candidatus Omnitrophota bacterium | reverse complement strand
GGAACCATCCGCGGCTACAGTCCTTGCCGGTAAGATTACTCTTCCTTTGGAAGTGGTAGTCCCGGTAGCATTGTAGTTTCCGTAAATCCAGCCACTGGCAGTAGCGCTGCGGTTACCATCAAAATAGGTGTCATTGGTTGAAGCAACAATGACGGTATTTGTTCCCGTAGCACTACTCAACAATTCCAAGGGAATCTTTTCAATATAAACGGGAACTAAGGTATTCAAACTGGCAGGCCAGTCTCCCTCATTTGCCCGATACTGAATTAAAGCTCCCCTTAAAGCAGCGAGATTAGCACGCGTGGTATTGGTTCTTGCGGAGACATTGAAAGAGGTGAAACGGGGTAAAATTGCTGCTGCCAAGATACCAATGATGGCAATTACAATCAACAACTCAATGAGCGTGAAACCCTTTTCTTTAAACATATCTCCCCCTTTCTTTTTTGCTTTCTATTATAATCATTTATATTTTTCTGTCAAGTATTTTTTTGCGATACCCCTTTTGTAACTATCGCTTTTGTAGGACAGACATATTCGCATAAAGCACAGCCAATACAATGTTCAGAGATTATTTCCGGACCGTATAATCCTTCCTCTGCTTCTACAGAAATAATTGCCTTTTTTCGCAAAGGACAATTTAGAAAGCATTTCAAACAGCCAGTTCTTTGCGCATAGACAAGACATTTTTCCTTTTCAATAAAGGCGGTCCCGATTTTAACTTTCTGTTTTTCAAAAAGATTTAAATTTCTTATTGCTCCGCTGGGACAGACCAATCCGCAGAGATTACAATCGTATTTACAATAACCCACTCTTCCATTACCATAAGGAGTGAATAAGCCCGAAATTCCTGCCTCAATTAAAGTGGGTTGAAGAAATTTAGTAGGACAGATTTTAATACAGTTGTGACAACGGATACATTGGTTTAAGAAATCATCTTCTCTCAGTGCTCCCGGAGGACGGAGAAGTGGTAAAGAATAAAGGCTTCTTTTTAAGTTCAGTTTAAATAAAGGATAAAGGAGGAGAATTCCGCCTAAAGTATAAAGAATCTCCCTCCGGGTTAAATCAATCTTTTGATAATTTAATCTCTCTGGTCTGTAATTAGAAATCTGGCTAATCAATTTTAAATTCCCTTCCGGACAATTTAAACAATTTAGACAAAAGATACATTCCTGTTTAATCCATTTATTTTTTAGATGGGGATTGCATGCTCCCTGACAATGCTCAACACACCTTAAACAATTCTGACAATTATCTGTATGGACAATCCTTAAAATACTTTTCCAGGAAACGAATCCCAGAAATCCACCTAAAGGGCATAAGTACCTACACCAAAAACGCGTGGTAAATAAATTGAGCCCCAGAATTATAACTAACCACCATCCCAATACGTAGGTCAAGCGCGTAGATTTAAAAGAAAAATATTCTATATTTTCCTGGAACCAGTAAAATAGCCGGTCAAAAGCAAAAAGGTCTGTATATTTATTGAGCAGAAGGAATAAAGCCAAAATTTTTCCTGCAATAATATTCCGAAAGCTGATTATCCCCCGTGAGAAAATGGTCAAAGGACTGATTAAACCCAAGAGATTAATCTTAAAAATGGCAAGGATGAGAAGAAAAATGAGAAATAAATATTTTATTTTCTGATAGGGATGATAAAGCTCTTTTCTCTTTTTAAAAAATATTTTCTTGAAAAAATAGGAAAATGCCTGCTGTAAGGTTCCCAGTGGACACACCCATCCACAAAAAAATCTACCCCAGAAAAGAGTAAGCATAAGTGTAAAGATAGAAAAGAAAAATAACTTGGCGAAAATCCGGGAGGATAAGAAAAGAGATAATCCCAATAAAGGCTCAAAGTAGAAAAAATTTTTAATGAAGAAAAGGGAAAGGAAAAGAAAGAAAAGCTGACTAATTCTTCTTACTAAAATAAGAAAAACATAACTCTTCACCGATTACTTAAGCGTTGAATCTTTGGGGAGATTGGGAGATTCGTTCTTTTTCAAAGAAGGAGAAGATTTAGACTTCGGGCCCAAGGAAATACTCACTAAAGTCTTGGTAGTTGCTGGCTCAATGGTAATGATACAGGTTTCTTCCCCTTTTTCAAAATTAAGCACCCTGCGGCCATATTCTATAACATTTAAGAGGAACCAACCATTGACGGGCATCTGTTGACGATAGAAATTAACCGCCTGGTCCGCGGTGGGAGAGCCTGCGTAACGCAATAACCCCACCCTGCCATTTTCATTCTGAAAAATAAAGGATTCATTGGCAATGAGTCTAAAACCCTGGGGAACAGGGACATCGCTAAATTTAAGTAAAGAGGCAGATTCCAAGGGTTTATCGGGGGAAGTTTTCTGAATCGGAAAAGAAGCGCAACCGGTAAATAGGATTAGAAAAAAGAAAAATAATAAATATCTCTGCATCTCTACTCCTTTCTTTTAAGATGGTCTCCGCGAAAAATAATACCCTCCACAAATCCAGTATATAAAAAGAGCAGAGAAAAGTCAAACAAATTTAGGAGATGTTTATCTCCTCAATATGCAAACGAGAATCAGATTTAATTTCAATACTGGAACGATATTTTTTAGCAATTTCCTGGATAAAACGAAGATACTCCAGGGAAAGTTTTTTTTCTAAATCAGGATGAACCAGAAGGATAACCTTTCTTTTTTTAGTCTCAGTAAGAAATTGTTTTAATCTCCTCAATACCTCATTGGCTAAAGTAGATAAAGATTTAATCTTTCCCAAACCTTGACAATAAGGACACTTTTCATAAAAGACGCTCTCAATACTCCTCCGTTTTCTTTCTCGGGTCATCTCAATAAGTCCAAATTGAGAAAAAGAATAGAGTTTAATTTTTGCTTTGTCTTCTTTCAGCGCTTCTTTAAAGATAGAAAAGACTTCTTTTTGATGTTCAGGCAAGACCATATCAATAAAATCAATCACGATTATTCCCCCTAAGTTGCGCAGGCGTATCTGGCGGGCTATCTCCTGGGCTGCTTCCTGGTTTATAATAAAGGCGGTCTCTTCAAGGGTTCTTCTCCCCGATTTTCCCACAAATTTACCTGAATTGACATCTATAGAGACAAGACTTTCGGTTTCTTCAATGACCACATAACCTCCACTCTTCAACTGAACTACTCGTTTATAGAGTTTTTCAATCTCTTTCTCTATACCCATTTTGGTAAAAAGGGGAGTCTCTTCCTGATATAGCCATATTTTTTTCCGCAATTGGGGAGAAAAATAGTTTATAAACCGCAAAGCCTTTCTATACTCCTCCTTAGAATCAATAAAAACATTGTCCGTCTCCTCAGTAAAGACATCACGCAAAATCCTTACTACCAGTTCACTTTCCATATGGAGAAGATGCGGAGCCTTTACCCTTCTGGCTAAATGCACAATTCTCTCCCATATTCTCAGGAGATGACGGAGGTCACGAACGAACTCTCTTGCCTCGGCTTTTTCTCCGGCGGTGCGAGCAATCACGCCAAACCCTGGAGGAATGGATAATTTCTTCAATAATTCTTTTATACGCTCGCGTTCTTTTTTACCCGTAATCCTGCGAGAGATTCCTGTGCGGGGGTCATTGGGCATAAGCACTAAGTGTTTTCCAGGAAGAGTCAAGTGAGTAGTAAGGCGAGGCCCTTTTTTACCGAATGGTTCTTTTATAACCTGAACCAAAATTTCTTCGTTTACCTTCAATTTCTCTTCAATGGAGCTATTTTTATGCTGAGAAGAAAAGTTATTCCCTTCCGTTGACCAGTATTCCTCTTCCAGTTCTAAGGATGGTTTTATCACATCCGCAACATATAAAAAGCCATTTTTCTCCAAACCGATATCTACAAAGGCAGCTCCAATTCCCGGCACAACTGCGGTAACCTTACCCTTATAAATATTTCCTACAATCTGCTGGGTATCTTTTCTCTCCACAAAAAAATCAGTAAGAGCATTATCCACCACTATGGCAACTCTTATTTCCTTGGGTTCTATATTGATTAAAATATCTCGGGACATAGTCAGACAAATTCACTTCTGAGCGAGAGAATTTCTATTCCTTCCGGAAGTTGCTCCTCTAATTTCCTCCGAAATAGCTCGGAATCCATGGGAGGCTCAAGATAAAAAGTAACCTCCTCATCATAACTTTCTATGCCCAATTTTAAGGCGCGTTTAAAACTTATCTTTGGCCGCGGATTATACCCTTTAGTTAAGACAAAAGGAACTTGCGCCCGGCGCAGGGCACGCTGAAAGAGGCGCAATAAATCCAGTTGGGAAATATAAATCATCATTCCGGTTTTCGCATATTGGACAATAATCTTCTGCATCTCAACGCAACATAGCCAGATTCTTATTTATAGAACTTTTTTATTATCCATAAAGCTTCTTGGGGAGAATCGGTAATTTTAAAAAGCTTGATGTCTTTCTTATCCAGACAATCTTCTTTAACCATTGTATTTTCCAGCCAGTTAAACAAACCCTGCCAGTATCTCTTACCGATAAGGACTATGGGAAAAGTTGAAATTCTCTTTGTCTGGATTAAGGTAAGCGCTTCAAACAATTCATCCAGCGTTCCAAATCCACCCGGGAAAATTACGAATGCTTTCGCATATTTCACAAACATTACTTTTCTGCAGAAGAAATATTTGAAATTCAATAACTCTCCTACATAGGGATTGGGTTTCTGGACAATAGGAACCTCAATATTTAGACCAATGGATTTTCCCCCGGCTTTTTTAGCTCCTTTATTGGCTGCCTCCATTATTCCGGGACCACCTCCGGTAATCACAGCATAACCTTCTTTAGCCAAAAGAAAAGCAATCTTTTCTGCCATTTTATAATATTCAGAATTAGGCTTAAGACGCGATGAACCAAATAGGGAAACCGCCGGACCTACCTTAGAAAGAACTTCAAACCCTTCTACAAACTCCGCCATAATCCGGAAAATTCTCCAGGGCTCTTCCGTGGTAAAATCATTTTTTACTGGCTTTTGCATAATTCCTCCTCTCTTCCTTGCTTATTCTGTGGCATTATTTTATTTGATGGACTTGGATAAGATTAGTTTTTCCCTCTTTTCCCATAGGATTTTAACCGGTAATAA